>CALXJH010000038.1 GCA_944388555.1 uncultured Clostridia bacterium | reverse complement strand
TCAATATAACCCGTTCCTCAATGCCCTCATTTCACGAATACATAAACGAAAATAAAGAATTGTGGGAAAGTCTCTGGCTTTCCAATATGTTACAGAAGCATGCGGAATTACAACGCAGGTTATGTGATTATCTGTCTGTATCGAATGTGTCGCTATTTACAAACGGTCATTTGGCTTTGGAAGCTGCGATTGCGGCAATGGATCTTAAAGGCGAGGTTATAACAACTCCGTTTACTTTTGCTTCAACGACACAAGCAATCGTAAGATGCGGACTGACACCCGTTTTTTGTGATATTGACCCTGAAAACTATACCTTGGATCCATCTAAAATAGAACCTTTGATTACTGAAAAAACATGTGCCATTGTTCCTGTTCATGTATATGGTAATGTGTGTGATGTGCACGCAATTCAAAAAATTGCAGATCAGTATGGTCTTAAAGTGATTTATGATGCTGCGCATGCCTTTGGTGTGCGTATCGGAGACAAAGGCATTGCTTCGTTTGGAGATGCGTCTATGTTTTCATTTCATGCCACGAAAGTGTTTAATACGATAGAAGGCGGATGCGTTGCTTATTCGGATGAAAACTTTACAGCAAAATTGCGTATGCAAAAAAATTTCGGAATGGCAGATAGTGAACATTATCCTGAAATTGCTGGAAATGCAAAAATGAACGAATTTCAGGCGGCAATGGGACTGTGTAATCTGCGGTATGTAGATGAAGAAATCGCCAAACGAAAAAGAGCATCCCAACGCTATACAGAGCGTCTTGCAGGTATTCCAGGGCTAAAACTTAATCAGCCGCAGGAGCAGGTTATTTCCAACTGGGCGTATTATCCGGTATTGTTTGACGAAAAAGTACTTGGCATATCCAGAAATCAAGTTGCTGAAAATTTAATGCAGTCCGGTATATACGCAAGAAAATATTTCTATCCGCTCACCAATGAATTTGAATGCTATAGAGACCTTTTTAAAATACAAGATACCCCTATTGCAAAAAAAGCTTCCGAGCAAGTGCTTACCCTCCCTTTATATGCGGATCTGGCGCTTGAGGATGTAGACAGAATTTGTGATCTAATATTGCGTGAAATAACGATATAAATAACAGTATTATTTTGGCGTAATGTAAGTAAATCCAGGATACAGCTGCTCAGAATAATAAACGCTTGCGTTTATCCTACGCCATTATGCAGTCACTTCCGCATTAAGACCAGGGGGATGGATTTGTTTAAGACAGAAGCTGAATTTATGTTTTGCATACAGCAGAAAAATGTATTATAGAATAGATGAGGTGCCGCAAATGAAAGGTATTATATTAGCGGGCGGGCGGGGGACCCGTCTTTATCCTATGACGAAAGCAGTATCAAAGCAGCTGCTTCCTATTTATGATAAACCTATGATTTATTATCCGCTTTCCAGCCTGATGCTGGCAGGTATCCGGGAGATTCTTATCATATCAACGCCGGAGGATATCTCCGTTTATCAGCGCCTTTTGGGAGATGGCTCCAAACTGGGTATATCGATTTCCTATGCAATACAGGAACAGCCCAAAGGGCTTGCACAGGCTTTTATTATTGGCCAGCACTTTATTGGAGACGATAGTGTGTGCCTTATTCTGGGAGATAATATTTTTTATGGTAAAGATTTTACAAAAATTCTTATAAATGCAAAGAAAAATCTGGATGGCGCAGTTATATTCGGCTATTATGTGAAAAATCCAACATCTTTTGGCGTTGTAGCGTTTGACGCGGACAGAAATGTAATTTCTTTAGAAGAAAAACCGAAAAACCCCAAGTCTAATTACGCTGTTCCGGGTTTGTATTTTTATGATAATACGGTTGTTGAGATCGCAAAACAAATTCAGCCGTCCGCGCGCGGTGAGTTAGAAATTACAGCGGTAAACAATGCATATTTAGAAAAAGGAAAACTTCATGTGCAAATCATGCAAAGAGGAATGGTTTGGCTGGACACTGGAACGCCCGCTTCCATGATAAAAGCGAGCGAGTTTGTGCAAACAATACAGGAAATGCAGGGAGTATATGTTTCCTGCATTGAGGAAATTGCGTGGCGCAGAGGATTTATCAATCAATCTCAGCTTAAGAAAATCGGAGAAGAGTTAAGTATGACGGATTATGGAAAGTATGTGCTTTCATTGTTGGAGGAATAGTTTATGAAGATTGTAATAACGGGCGGCGCAGGGTTTATAGGCGGAAACTTTGTTCACTATATGGTGAAAAAATATCCGAATGATCGTTTGATTGTACTCGATAAGCTGACCTATGCCGGAAATATTGAAACATTGCAGCCTGTGATGGATAAGATTAAATTTATTAAAGGGGATATTGCCGACAGAAAGGCAGTTTATAAGCTGTTCGAAGAAGAAAAGCCCGATATGATAGTAAATTTTGCAGCGGAAAGCCATGTGGACCGTTCCATTGAAAATCCGGAAGTTTTTCTTCTGACCAATATCATGGGAACGCAGGTTTTGATGGATGCATGCCGTAAATATGGTATACAAAGGTATCATCAGGTATCGACCGATGAAGTGTATGGTGATTTGCCCTTAGATCAGCCGGACCTGTTTTTTACCGAGGAAACGCCCATCCACACGTCAAGTCCATACAGTGCGTCTAAAGCCAGTGCAGATTTGCTGGTACAGGCTTATGGCAGAACATACGGCTTGCCGGTTACTATTTCACGCTGTTCGAATAACTATGGCCCCTATCATTTTCCTGAAAAGCTGATTCCTTTGATGATTGTAAATGCTTTAAACGATAAACCTTTGCCCGTGTATGGCAATGGGCTGAATGTACGGGACTGGCTATATGTTGAAGATCACTGCAAGGCAATTGATTTGATTCTGCATCAAGGAAAAGCCGGAGAAGTTTACAATATCGGCGGTCATAATGAAAAATCTAATATTGAGATTGTTAAAATAATCTTAAAATTGCTTGATAAACCCGAAAGCCTGATTACATATGTCGCAGACCGAAAAGGACACGACATGCGCTATGCCATTGACCCTACAAAAATACATCGCACCTTAGGATGGCTGCCGGAAACAAAATTTGAGGACGGCATAGTAAAAACAGTGCAGTGGTACTTAGATAACCGATCCTGGTGGGAAAAGATAATCAGCGGCGAATATGTACAATATTATGAAAAAATGTACGGCGACCGATGTGATTTATAAATAACAGTAAAAATAACGTTTGTGTTTTCACAGGCGTTATTTTTTTGCCATTTATCCATACAATAATATCGGAGGTGATTTATATGAATGCCTGTAATGTAATAAATTACATATCGTGTAAAGGAGGGCTGCAAAAACGATTTGAGGAAGCATTTGACACAGAATCGCAATTAAACAAGTGGAAAATACAATCGGAAATAAGAATCCTCGAAAGCTATTACGGAAGAAAAGTCAAGCGACAGAGTCCTGATAGCGTGGAGGGGTTGGATTGAAAAGAGCCGCAGGGTATATACGCGTATCTACGGAAGATCAGGCGGAGTTTAGTCCGGATAGTCAGCTGTCGGCATTAAAGAAATATGCATTTTCCAATCATATTGTTTTAGATGAACATCTAATTTTTATAGATGAGGGAATCAGCGGCCGAAATACCAAGCGGCGCACTGCCTTCAATAAAATGATTGCGATGGCTAAAACCAAACCAAAACCATTTGATATGATTCTGGTTTGGAAATACAGCCGCTTTGCAAGAAGCCGTGAGGACAGCGTCGTATATAAATCTATGCTCCGGAAAGAATATGGCATTGATGTAATTTCTGTAAGCGAACCTGTAGGGGACGATAAAATGTCGGTGCTGTTTGAAGCAATTATAGAAGCAATGGATGAATATTACAGTTTGAATCTTGCCGAAGAAGTCAAAAGAGGCATGACGGAAAAGGCAAAGAGGGGAGGCGTGTTGTCGGGTGCTCCGTTTGGATATACAGTAAAAGACGGCAAGTATATTGTACAGCCCTATGAAGCTTTTGTTATAAAAAAAGTCTTCAGCGATTTTATAAAAGGAAACGGATATTTAAAAATTGCAAAGGAACTTAATGAATGGGGAATTACAACCCACAGAGGAAACAAAATTGAAAGCCGTACGATTGTTTATTGGCTGCATAATCCGGTATATATAGGAAAAATGCGCTGGAATCCGACAGGCAGTCTTTCGAGAAATTATGACCTTCCAACAGCCATAATTGCGCAGGGCACACACGCACCGATTATAGATACAGATACCTGGAATGCTGCGCAGTTGAGATTAAAAAGACTAAAACAAGAGTCTAAAAAATATGCGCCTTCTGTGAAATGCAAGGTATCCCACTGGCTGGTCGGTATTGCAAGATGTGGTATCTGTAACGCTGTGCTTTCCAACCAGGGCGGGTATTTTGGCTGTTCCAAGAAAGCAAGAGGCTTGTGCTCCGGAGTAGGATATATTGCAGCAAAGAATATAGAAAAAATTGTTCTGAATGCTCTGTCTGAAATTTATAATACAACAGAAAAATATTTATTTGAACAAGAAAATCAAATTAACTTTAGATCTTCGATAGGTGCCGACATGCATTGTGCTGTGAATAAACGTTTACAGCGTGCACGGGAAGCATATGAAGCCGGCATTTATACGCTTGACGAATACAAGCAGGCTAAAAAGCATGCAGCAAAAGATTTGAAAACAGTAAGAAAATACGTACAAAACGATAACCACAGCACAGATATTTCAGAACATCCGCAAAGTATCCTGCAAATTTTGAAAGGTGATGCGGATAATACGGAAAAAAACCGACTTGCACGCATTGTTTTTAAAGAAATCACCCTTAATCAGAAAAATGATTGTAAAGAGGTTCATTTAATTTTCCACCAATGACTCAAACAGTTTCCATTCGGTGGTCCGGATGGCGAGTTGAGCGCGTCATTGCGTTATTTATCACAAAGATATGCAATGCCGCTGAAAGAAGGAAAAGGCGTATTAAATGATATTGGTACCGAAGAATCCGTACACATAGGATACGCTTAAAAACAGTGAGCAAAAATAGTTTGTAGAGTATGTATGGTTGCCGTAAAAAAATAACGCAGCTATAAAGAACGAAAAAATAAAATAAAACATTCTTAATAGCTGTGGTTTCAGATTTTAAGTTTTGTCCTTATGAAATGGAATTTTAGGATATAATATAATTTCAAAATCATCCGGACTTGTGTTTTTGCACTGTCCGTTTTTTGTTTTGGTATAGACAACTTTTTCTAAAATTTGTTTTAACAACTCGTTTTTTGCCTGCGCGGACGGCAGTTTGTTATAAAATTTTAAAATAGGAACAGCGTCTATAGACGGAGGTGGGGTCTTAGATGCATGTATTTGGTTGTTTAATTGTACGTTTAATTTTCTTAGCGCGGCAGTGTTTTTCTCTATCGCTTGTTTGAGTGCAAACGATCGCGTTAAGAAAATTTCTTTTGTATAAATGTTTTCCTCCAGCAGGGTATAGAGCCTGTCGAGGCGTTGGTGCAGACGCTTAAGCTGCTTTTCTGTAAATTTGATTTCGGTTTGTATCGCATTCGTTTGGAATGATAGATCGCGGTTGGAATTTTGAGAATTGAGTGAATAGCTTTGTAATGCAGCTCTAAGTGCGTCTAATATTTTTTTCTCTACTTCTTCCAGTGAAACGCTGATATTATTACAGGAAGGCTCAGGGCACATTAAAGTGCTTTTGCCATTTTTACCGGAAGGGCGTCTTTGCATAGTTCTTCCGCATTTTGAACAAATCACAATCCCGGACAGTGGATTTTTTAAAGTGGCATGTCCGGCAACAGGATGCGGCGGATTCTGCTGCATCCTTTTTTGCGCCTCCATAAACAGCGCTTCTGAAATAATAGCCACATGCTTTCCGTGGTTTAAAATATAATGATTTTTATCATTCCGGGGACGCGTTTGCCGGAGAATTCCATCGTTCATGATTTTTTTTACAGGGCGGAAATTCCAACGAATTTTACCGATATAGACAGGATTGATTAGAATGTCTCGAACCGAAGAAGCACTCCAAAATTCCCCCTTTTTAGGTTTAATATGCAGGGAATTTAAGTTTTTTGCAATTTTAGAAATGCCAATCGGAACACGTGTACCATCCTCTTGAATGCAGCCTATGGCATAGCTTATATAAATCTGCTTAATGATTTCTGCTTCCTGCGGTATAGGTTTTAAAGTAAAGCCTTTACCTTGTTTTGCTTTTATTTTCTGATATCCGTACGGCGGAATGCTGCCTAAGAAATTTCCTTCCTGGGCAGAGCTTTGGCGGCCTAATTGTAAGCGGCGGTTTATTGTTTTAAATTCTCTTCTGGACATAAAAAGTCCAAATTCAAAATACTCTTCATCAAATGGGTTTTCTGGATCATATATTTTTATAGGTGTAATAATTTTTGTTCCCGAATATTTAAAGACCTGTGCCATGAAGCCTTGGTCCATAGTATCTCCGCGTGCAAGACGCTCAATTTCCATAACAAAGACGCCATCCCATTTTCTTTTCTCAACATCGGATAGCAATTGTTGTACAACTGGCCTTGCCGCAATGGTTTCTCCCGAAACAATTTCTTTATATATTTTATCAATATCTACCTGCATACGCTTGGCAAGTGCAAGCAGAATATGTTCATGTTTTGAAAGCGTTTCTCCTTCACCGCGTGTTTCTGCTTCTGCGTCGGCGCGCGATTTGCGAAGATATATACAATAATTCATAAGATAATCTCCTTGAAATAGTATCTGTTTATTGTTTATGCACAAAGGGATTTTCTTTAGAACGTGAAGGTCGGAATAGAAAGGATGTATGACAGAAATCAAAACGAAATACGGGGAGGAATAGAATAATGGAAAAATTTTTTTCATGCGAAACCGAGCATGTGGTGCAAAGCTTTGTGCTTGGACATACGCGCATCGTTCTCTCGGATGCTTATAGTATTAAGTCTGCGGATAAAATAAAAGAAATTTTAGAAGCCATATCAAAAATTTATATAGAAAATGGGGTAGAACTTTCGGAAGATGAGATATAGTGGTTGCATTCAAAGCTAATTTCTGCTATAATTTAGAACGGATTTAGGTGTAATCACATTTTTAGATGAGAGAGTGAGTAAAATGGTAAATTACAAACAGTTTGAAAAAACAAAAGATGTGGCATTTAATATTTTAAATGCACTGGAATATTGTAAAAAAACGGGCGAAGATGGCTTGGTTTTTGAAAAGGGCGTATATCATGTAAAAAGTGAAAAAGCAAGCGAAACCTTTTTTTCTGTTTCGAATCATTCGGATCCGGGATTAAAGCGTATTTGTTTTTTGTTGGAGAACTTTGAGAATTTTATTTTAGACGGCGGCGAAAGCGAATTTATTTTCGATGATATTTTGTTCCCGGTAGCTATATCCAAATCTAAAAACGTGACGGTAAAAAATTTCACTTTTTCATCCTTAAATACACTGAATGCACAAGCAGAGGTTGTAGCGTCAGGGGATAACTGGTTTGAAATGCGCATGGAAACCAATTTGCCGTATTATGTATACGGCGCAGATTTATATGTGGGAGATAGGCAGGGTGTGCATGAAAAACTCTGTATTTTTGATGAGGTGGATAAGAAAACCGGGTGGTTGGTACCACATGCCGCGGATACTTTTTTTGATAAACCGGACAGTAAGATTGATTTTTCTGAAACAGGTAAGGGAACAATCCGGGCCGAGGGTAAAGGGGTAGACAGGAAAATACAGCCGGGAAACAAGCTGGTTTTTATGTCAAGAACAAGATGTGTATCCAATATATTCATCAACCAAAGCGAAAATACAACGATTTCAAATGTTACACTATACAGCGGAATCGGCATGGGGATCATTGCACAGAACAGTGATACAATTTCTGTGGATCATTTTTCAACCAGAACACGGAACGGAAGATATTATTCCATCAATGCCGACGGAACGCATTTTGTGCATTGCAAAGGAAAGATCAGTATTCGGGATTGCTATTTTGAAGGGCAGTTGGATGACGCTTTAAATGTACATAGCATTTATTTAAAAATTGTAGATAAAACAGAACGGTCGCTGATATTGAAGTTTATGCATCCAGAGGCAAGAGGAATACAAATTGTAGACAAAGATGCAATTTTGCAGATTTCCAATGCCGAGACATTGATTCCTTACCATCAGTTTACTGTACAGGAAGTGCGGAAAATCAATCTGGATTATATGGAGGTTGTGCTGGATGGTACTACAGAAACTGTAAAAGTAGGGGATGTGGCAGATGAGATTTCCTGGAAGCCGGAGGTGTGCTTTGAAAATTGCATTGTTCGGAATAACCGTGCGCGCGGCATGCTTTTAGCCTCCGCCGGAAAGACCGTTATACGCAATAATTTATTTCAGACGCCCGGAAGTGCTATTAAGTTTGAAAGCGACGGAAAGTACTGGTATGAGTCGGGCGGAACAAAAGATGTTTTGATTACAGGCAATACATTTGATCATTGCAAATACGCGCTGTGGGGAACTGCGGTGATTGAAATGCAGCCAAGAGAACGTACAGAAGTTGACAAATATTTTCACGGGAAAGTGGAAATTTCGGGAAATGAGTTTAAAAATTGCGACAGTTTACTTGCTTCCTTAAATAATACCGAGCATGTGATTTTTCAAAACAATCAAATGACAAACTGCACAGGGGATATGATTAAAACGGATCACTGCAAAGAAACAGAAATACAGAGTAAATAATCGCCCAATACAGCAAATATAACGGCGGCAGGAATTGAGTTTCCTGCTGCTTTTGTTTTACAAATAAACTGTTTTTAACAAGGCGTTTTAGACTTGATAAATGATAAGGTGATGGTACAGAAGAATTGGCACATATGGAAATTGTCGGCACAATGGTAAGACAGCTTTTAAGGGGCGCTTCTGATGCAGAGATAATGCGTGAATACGGACCTATGTATGTAGATCATGGCTTAGGTGTATATCCGATGTCACCTGGCGGAATGCCGTTTAATGCGCTGGCACTTCAATCAAAAGGTGATCCCATTACGGATATCGCAGAAGATATGGCAGCGGAACAAAAAGCAAGATCGACGTATGAATATTTATTGGATCTTGCAGATGATCCGGATGTTATTGATCCGCTGCGTTTTTTACGGGAACGTGAGATTGTACATTTCCAGCGTTTCGGAGAAATTATGAATCAGCTGAATATGTTAAAAGACGAGAAAAAGTTTTATTAAAATAAAAAACCGGCTTGGAAATCAATTTAGATTCCAAGCCGGTTTTGTTTAAACAATATTTGGCTTGTCAGACATGAAAACAGCTTCCGTATTTATAAGATAAATTTTATAGCAGATACGTGCATGAATTTTTACGATAAGAGGTTTTGATCAAATCTTATAAGCTATTAAAACGTTCTTTTGCTTTTGAAAGAAACAATTCAGCGGGTTTAGAGAATCTCTGATATTTTTTCCATACCAGATCAAAATGTATTTCATAGTCAATGTCTAACGGTATAAAACGCAAGTTGCTGCTATCTGCCGTATTCGCAAGTTTATCCAGAGCAAGCATGTAACCAACACCTTCTTCAACCATTAAAGCTGCATTATAAAAAAGATTATATGTTGCCGCAATATTTAACTGAGAAATATCGCGCTGCATCCATTTCTGAATCAACTTATCTTGGGTAGTTTGCCTTGAGATAATTAACGGAACATTCCATAAATCCTCCGGCGTTATCACTTTTTTTTCGGCAAGCAAACTGTCTTTTAAGGCAATAATGCCCCAGTGTTCTGTTGAGGGAAGACGGATAAATTCATATTTTGTGATGTCTGCCGGTTCTACAAAAATTCCAAAATCAAGTAATCCTTTATCTAATTTTTCTTTCAAATCATCTGCATCCCCGCTGGTTAAATGATAAGAAATGGATGGATATTCTGCCTGGATATCTTTAGCAAGTTTTGCGATCAGCCGTACAGCATCTGCTTCTCCGCCTCCGATATAAATAGCGCCGCCGATTTCAGAATTCGAAAAAATCAGTTCGGCTTCTGTCTTATCTGCAAGTGCAATTAGTTCTTCCGCACGCTTGCGAAGCAGCTGCCCTTCATCTGTAAGCACAATTTTCCGTTTGCCGCGAATCATCAATTTTTTCCCTATTTCCGCCTCTAATTCTATCAGCTGCCGGGAAAGTGTCGGCTGTGACAGGTGCAGAAAATTTGCGGCAGCTGTGATATTTTCTTCCCTTGCTACAGCCAGAAAATAACGTAAAACACGAAGTTCCATAATCATCTTTCTCCTACGACTATTTATTTTCCTTAGTATAACAGATTTTTCTATAACAATCAAGCATAATAAATGTGTATTTTTTTGCTTATTATAGCTAAAATGAATGATTAGACATTTAAGAAAAGTATTTTACATTTGTTTTGTTAGATATTATAATGAAAATGTAAGACAGGATTCAGGAGGGGAAAACATTGGGCAACAGCAGAATAGAGAAAGTAAGGCAAAACTTAGTAGACGCTGGATGTAATACCAAAACGATTACGGATTTTTTTGCATTGGGCGAAACGGAAAGTCTTGACCAGCAATTGACTCTTTTGCGCAGACACAGAAGAACCCTTTTAGAAATGTTACATAAACAACAGCGTGAAATTGATTGCTTGGATTATCTTATTGTCGAATTGAAAGAAAAATCAGCTGAAAAATAATCGTATTTAAGTGGTAGAAAGTTAGTCCTGCAAGGACTTTATGATAAACAGGCGTATAATTATACATAGCCTGTAAGCGTTTTATAGGCAGATGTATAAATATATTGAGAGAGAAGGAGGAATTTTTAGATGAGAAAGATATGGATGATATACATCGCAATCATTTTGGCTGTTTGTCTTGCTATGGGCTGCAGCGCAGCGCCGTGGAAAGAGGAAAGCGAAAACGATCCGGTGATTACTCTTCAAATTGGAAATGAGATGATGACTGTAAATGGCACTGCACAAGAAATTGATCCAGGACGCGGTACAGTGCCAATCTTAGAAAATGACAGAACGCTGCTTCCGGTAAGAGCAGTTGTAGAAGCGATGGGGGGCGCCGTAGCGTGGCAGGAAGAAACGCAGACGGCAATCTTGGTGAAAGGTGAAAATGCTGTGATTCTAACAATCGGGCGTAATACGGCTTATGTAAATGAAGATGAATATACATTAGATAGTGTACCGGTTACCAGAAATGAGCGGACGATGCTTCCGATTCGTTTTGTTGCGGAAGGGTTTGGATATACAGTAAATTGGGACGAAGCAACGCAGACCGTTACGTTATTACCGCAATCAGCAAAAGAGCAAGCGAACGTTAACCAGGAACAGATGCAAACATCTTCTGGCAAGAAGGATGCAATCGTTGTTTATTTTTCACAAACTGGTACAACCAGGCAGCTGGCTTTAAAAATAGCAGAGATGGCGCAAGCTGATATTTATGAAATTATACCCGAGACGCCTTACTCTGCAGAAGACATTGATTACAGCGATCCTGATTGCCGTGCAAACAGAGAACAAAATGACAACAATGCACGGCCGCAAATAGCGGGGGAAAAAATAGATCTGTCAGGATACAATACTGTTTATATCGGTTATCCCATATGGTGGGGAACCATTCCCAGGATTATTCAAACATTCATGGACACATACGATTTGTCAGGCAAAGCCGTTATGCCGTTTTGTACTTCGCACAGCAGCGGCATATCCAGTTCGGTTTCAGCCATACAAACATATTGTCCAAAAGCGGATGTTAAAGCAGGATACAGAAGCAATGGTGCGGTAAATCCGGAAGAAATCCAAGGCTGGATTTTGGCGAAAGCAGACAAATAAGGGGGAAAAGTGCAATGAAAACACGCTGTTTGTTTATATTGATCCTTTTGCTGAGCGTATTTTTTATGCTGCCTGTCAAGGCAGACACCGAGATGAGTCTTACAATGCAAGACAATCAAGTAATTGTAATGAATGCGCCGGAGAACAGTATGCTGATAGCGCTGTTTTATAAAGGCAGTAGTTTGTCAGATGTGCGCATAGTAAGAGGCAGTAAAACAATAATAATGGATATTTCAAAAGAGATGGAAAATGCAGATACAACAAAAATGTTTTTATGGGATCACAGCACATTGACGGCTGTTTCAGAAAAGAGTGAAAGTATGAAAAACAAAATTAAATTAGAGGTAAACGGGCATATCCTTACGGCAACTTTGTCAGAAAATTCGTCAGCAGAGGCTTTCCTTGCGTTATTAAAAGAGGGGCCTGTTACTATACAAATGCGGGATTATAGCAATTTTGAGAAAGTAGGAAGTCTTGGGGTGGATTTGCCGCAAAATAATATGCAAATGACAACCCAGCCTGGAGACTTGATTTTATATCAGGGGAATCAAATTACAATATATTATGATACCAACCGTTGGAGTCTGACTTCGCTTGGAAAGATAGATGATGTAACACAAGATGAACTGAAAGCAATATTAGGGGACGGAAATGTTACAGTAACATTTTCCTGTACTGAAGATTTACAGGAACAAAATCCCGGCAAATTTAATTTTAATACCAGACGTGTATTGTTAAACAGTGGGCATGAAATGCCAATCAATGGACTTGGAACCTATAGTCTGCACGGAGATACGTGTATAAATTCTGTAAAAGCGGCATTGGCCTGCGGCGTTCGGTTAATTGATACTGCGTCGGCATATGGAAATGAAGCGCAAGTCGGTCAAGCAGTCCGTGAAGCCATGGAGGAGTATGGAATAAAGCGGGAAGAAATTTTTGTTATAACGAAAATATATCCGGGCAGCGAGATGGCAAATCCGGAAAAAGCCATACAGGCGTGCATTGATCGCTTGAATATCGGATATGTAGACATGATGCTTTTGCATCATCCTGATCCAAATGATGTAAAAGCATATAAAGCAATGGAAAAATTTGTGCAAGAAGGAAAAATTCATTCTATCGGACTTTCTAACTGGTATGTAGAAGAACTGGAAGCGTTTTTGCCGCAAGTGGATATTAAGCCGGCGCTTGTGCAAAATGAGATACATCCTTATTATCAGGAAAACGATGTCATTCCATATATTCAGAGTAAAGACATAACCGTACAAGGATGGTATCCGCTTGGCGGAAGAGGACACACTGCAGAATTATTATCAGATCCTGTGATCATGCAGATCGCACAGGCACATGGCGTTTCTTCTGCCCAGGTAATATTAAGATGGAATTTGCAAAAAGGAGTAGTTGTGATTCCGGGATCCAGCAATCCAGAGCATATTCTTGAAAACAATACGTTATATCATTTTCATTTGACAGATGAAGAGATGGAGAAAATCAATGCCTTAGACAGAAATGAGAAGCATGATTGGTATTAAAAATGGGAGGAATTTTATGAATATTTTTGATAGAGATCGGGCAGGAGAAGCGATATCCATCCACGATCCAGAGTTTTATAAAATAAATGCAGTTATAAATGAAACACAAAAACTATTGGCAGAGCTGAACCATGTTTATCATGAGCCCGAAGAAGTAAGAAGGCTTTTTGCAAAATTAACACAAAAAGAAATAGATGCAAGCTTTGAGTTGCTGCCGCCTTTTTATACAGACTTCGGAAGAAATATTACTGTAGGCAAAGACGTCTTCATTAACCAGAACTGTACGTTTATGGACAGGGGCGAAATTACGTTAGAGGACAAGGTGCTCATTGCACCCCGGGTAAATCTGATTACTATAAATCACAGTATTTCTCCAAAGAATCGACGAGATACAGAATCAAAACCCATTTATATTTGCAAGAATGTTTGGATAGGTGCAGGCGCAACGGTGACACCCGGCGTAACCATAGGGGAAAATTCTATAATTGCAGCAGGTGCTGTGGTTACGAAAGATATACCGCCCAATGTCATTGCTGCGGGGGTGCCAGCAAAAGTGATAAAGAAAATTTAAAGAAGAAAGGAAATGAAAAGTATGATGAAGTTTAATTTTTACAATCCGACAAATTTAATTTTTGGATCCGGAAGTTTAGACACATTGGGCAGTCAGCAACTGCCAGGAAAAAAAGCGATGGTTTTAATTTCTAACGGAAAATCTACAAAAGAAAACGGGTATCTTGACCGCACCTTGCAGCAGCTTTCGAAAGCCAATGTTCAGGCTGTTGTTTGGGCGGGGATTATGGAAAATCCACTTAAAGAAGCGATTATGGAAGGTGCGGCGTTTGCAAAGGATAATCATTGCGACTTTATTGTTGCATTAGGCGGAGGCGCCGTTCTGGATTCGGCTATAGCAATTTCTGCAATGGCAACCAATCCGGGAGATTTATGGGATTATGTACATGGAGGCACAGGCAAAGGGCAGGCTTTGGTCCACAAGGGACTTCCAATTGTTACAATTGCAACCACTGCAGGGACCGGTTCAGAAATTAATTGCTGGGGTGTTATATCGAATCTTGCCACTAAGGAAAAAATTGGGTTTGGTGATCCGTCTTTGGTTCCTGTATTATCTATTGTTGATCCCGAACTTATGAAAACAGTGCCTTCTAAATATACCGCATGCCAAGGTTTTGATGCCTTGTTTCATAATACCGAAGTTATGATTTCAAATGGTGTGAATATTATGAGTGAAGTGCTTGCGTTGTCTGCAATTGAAAATATTGCAAAATATTTGCCGCGTGCTGTCGAAAATGGGAATGATTTGGAAGCGCGTGAACATGTTGCATATGGGAGTACAATAGCGGGAATGACTATGCAACTTACCTCTACAACCGCACAGCATTCTATGGAACATGCAATGAGTGCGTATCATCACAATCTTCCGCATGGCGCCGGACTGATTATGATTTCAAAAGCGTTTGCTGCGTTTTTTATCGAAAAGCATGCATGCGATCAACAATTTATTAAAATGGCGCGTGCAATGGGTATAGCGGATGCAAATAAGCCGGAGGATTTTATTACAGCACTGACAGCGCTCCAAGAAGCGTGCAATGTAGCGGATTTAAAAATGAGTGATTATGGTATAGAAAAGACAGAATGTATGACACTTGCAATCAATGCGCGCCAGACCATGGGCGGCTTGTTTTTGGCCAATCCGTGTAGTATGACAGATGAAGAGTGTGCTGCAATATTTGAAAAGTCTTATCGTTAAGGAAAAACAGAAGAAACAAAACAGAAAACGCAGCAATTTGCCAATTGCAATCGCTGGTTTAAAATGATAAAACACTAAAAAATGGTATATCAATTCTAAAAATGTTATTTGTGAGGGGGAGAAAGTATGATAAAACAAACAGCGGGCAGAGATAGTTTAGGAGCGTTTGCACCCGAGTTTGCCAAGTTAAATGATGATGTTTTATTTGGAGAAGTGTGGTCCAGAGAAGAGAAACTTTCACTTAAAATGCGGTCGATTCTTACAATTACTGCACTGGTCAGCAAGGGAATGATAGATGCTTCCTTTGAATATCATCTTCAGACTGCAAAAGCAAATGGTGTTACAGGTGAGGAAATGGCAGAAATACTAACGCATCTTGCATTTTATGCCGGCTGGCCCAATGCATGGGCGGCTTTTCGCATGGCAAAGACGGTATATGATAAAGAAAATAAACTAAAGGCAGAAACCAGTATATTTGGTACAGGGGCTCCAAATACGGAATATGCGCAGTATTTTGTAGGAAAAAGTTACTTGAAGCCGCTAACAGATCCTAAAAGTACGGTATTCATTGCAAATGTAACTTTCGAGCCGGGATGCCGTAATCATTGGCATATTCATCACGCAGCCGAGGGCGGTGGTCAGATACTTTTATGTACCGATGGCTTTGGCTGGTATCAGGAAGAAGGCAAGACGGCGCAAAGCCTCAAGGCAGGGGATGCAGTTACAATTCCTGCGGGTGTAAAACATTGGCACGGAGCAAAAGCAGACAGCTGGTTCAGTCATCTTGCAGTCGAATGTCCCGGAACAGATACATATACCGAATGGCTTGAACCTGTTTCAAATGACTTATATAGGAGTTTATAGCGGTTTAACAGATACAAAAGAGCGTATCCAGCATGAGAGATAAATATTTGCGGCTAAAATTTTGCAAATATTAAAATAGGAAATATACAAAATTGAGTGCAGGATATGAATCAGCAAAAGAAGCACGTATAGGGCATTGGTTTTTTCATGCAAGTATTAACAGAATCGCAGCTTGCGTTGTCGGTTTTGGAAGTAATGAAGCGTTTCCGGTAAGTTTTGCAATTTGCATACAATAATGTGGAAAAATATTTAAAAATTAAAAAACTGGATAGAATATATTGTTTGTGTTTATCTGGACAATGAATAGACCTGTTAAAATTGTTTGAATTTCGAAAAACGAACTATTTTTCTTTTTAATGCATACTCTATTATATAAATAATGGTAATGGAGTGTATAAATAATAAAATGAAAAAAGTAAAGTTATTTAACAAACCAATATGGTTTTGCAATATAGACGGCAGCACAAATAAGAAATGCTGTTGCTGTCAAGGGCCGCAAGGTCCACAGGGGGAACAGGGACCGCAAGGCCCGCAGGGCCCCCAGGGAGAACAGGGACCACAAGGTCCCCAGGGAGAACAAGGCCCGCAGGGCCCCCAAGGAGAACAGGGACCACAAGGTCCCCAGGGAGAACAGGGACCACAAGGTCCCCAAGGAGAACAGGGGCCGCGAGGCCCGCAGGGAGAACCGGGGCCGCAAGGTCCCCAGGGAGAACAAGGTCCGCAGGGCCCCCAAGGAGAACAAGGCCCGCAGGGCCCCCAAGGAGAACAGGGGCCGCAAGGCCCGCAGGGAGAACCGGGCATAGAAACCTTTGCGTCTTTTGGAATTTTTGAGATTCGGTTTACAAATGCCCAATCAATACCTTTTATAACAGATATAAATGACCCAAGTGGAAATATTGTTCTTACAAATAATACAGAAATTGTTTTACAACCTGGATATTATTTTATAGATTACAGCGTCTCAACAGTTTTAGACACTGCCGGCTATATGCAAATTACACCTTCATATAATGGAACTGCGCATTTAGAGAACGGCATATATTTTAAAACAAATACAAACGCATCAAGTGCTTGGGGCGCAAACGCAATCATCATTTATGTGCCTGCGCAGACAAATTTTACGCTCACTTATAACAGCAATGTAGAAAATCGCTCTGGAGCGGCAACGATTTCTATTTTAAAACTAAATAGAAGTAATGTAATGAAGCGCATATTTTAAAAAATTTTGCTTTTAAAAGAGCCGTTATCGGCTCTTTTATTGATTATATTCTGACTCTAAAGGAAAGGGGAGACTTTCCATACATTTTTTTAAATGCAGCAGACATGTGTGCTTGTGTTTTAAAACCACACCTTTCGGCAATTTCTGCTAAGTTTAAGTGTGTTGTAGTTACTAATTCATAAGCTTTGATTAAGCGTGTTCTGAGTAGATATTTATGTAACGATATTCCCTCTGTTTTTTGAATCAGCGTGTTTAAATAATATGGATGGTAACCAAAAGCGGCAGCAATCGTTTGATTGTTGATATCATTACTCAAATTTTCATGGATAAACTCTGTGACATGTTGTATCAGCGGTTCATAAGAAGCACTTGCGTTCGTCCGATGCAGCCACACAAGAATGCTTTTCAGGTGCAGACTCTGCATAAGAGCATATTCTTCGCGGCGATACAGTCCTTCGTCATAGATTGTTCGGAACTCGTGCTCAATGAAAGGTGCCTGTTTTATAAAATGTTTTTTCCTGAAAAAGTTATTTTCCAAACCATCTAGACTCTTTAAAAATTTATTGCTTCCGGCAGTGTTTAAACGAGTGGGCATTTGTACATCTTTGACATGGGAAAAATCTGTTGTAAAATCAAAGTTAAGTGTATAAAATAGGAGTGGTTTTTCCGGATCGGATTCAATATAATATGGCATTCCATAGGGGTAATAAACCAAAGCGCCTGGGGATAATAATACAGCATCATGATCCGTTATGAATTTTCCTCTGCCCGAAATTATGTACAGCATCCGGCAATCATTTGCAACAACAAAACCGCAGTTTAGTACAAAGTTTGATTTTGAAATATAGCGAACAAATGGGTTGATTTTTGAAAACATAGTGCCTCCGTAAAAAATCTTTGTTTTTAACAAATAGTTTTTTGCATTTCGTATTGATTTTATCATATGATTTTGTTAAAATCAATACCAGTGATATAAAAAAAGGCATATATAGAAGAAAGGGGTCAATAATTACACAAACATTTGTTATGTGTATATTATTTCTAATTTAGTATGCAAAACGCAATTTCAAAAGCAGACGGCGCACTTATATTGATGCTCGCAGTGACGGGTAAGCCGACAAAGGCACAAATAGAAAAGACCTTAAAGGATATAAAAGCAGTATCAATTTTTCAGGTTATGTTATACCCGCGAAGCGGATGTGAGCTTCGATACATGGAAACCGAGTGGTTTGATACAATTGGTCATTTCCTTGCTTGCGCCGAAAGGCTCAATATGAAGATATGGTTATACGATGATTTTAACTGGCCGTCGGGACAGTGTAAAGGGTTGGTAACAAAACATAATGCCTTTCTTTTAAAATCGATATCTGTAATTGGTGATTCTGCTGGAAGTATCCATAAAGGCGCTAAAAGCGGGGACTTTTTTGACTATGGCAGATTTCCCGATTTGTTTTCATTCGAGACGGTAAAGTTTTTTATAGAAAATACGCATGAGCAATATTATAAACATTTCAAACAATATTTCGGAACGGTAATCAAAGGTATTTTTACAGATGAGCCGTCTGTTTCTTACGCATGTTCTGATCAAGACATTCCCTACTACACACATATGGAAATAGAGTATGCAAAAAAAAATGGGTCAGATATGTTTCAAGCAATCAAAAAATATAGCAAAAATCCCACGCTGGATTCCGATCTGATTCCGAATTGTTTCTCTCTTATTACAGATCGGTTTAACAAAAGTTATTTCTCTGCTCTTTCTGATTGGTGCAGAGCGCATAATATTTTGTTGACAGGTCATTTGTTAGCCGATGATACGCCGTTTAAGGCAATAAAAGCAAGTGGTAATATCTTGAAACAAATTGTGGCTTTTGATGTGCCTGGTATTGATGAATTGGTTTCAAATTTCAAATCAGACCATATATTTTCTTTGTTTGGTGTTGCTGAATATGCAGGCAGAAACAGCAAATACGGAGCGATGGCAGAGATTTTTTCACTGGGACCATGCGATATGTGCTTTTCTGATAGAAGGAGGTTCATTTATTTTGCCGCATGTTTTAAAATCGCAAATTATTTTTTGGCTATTTCACATATGGATATGCGCGGAAATGCCTCTATTAAAGACTTTTATAATGATTTTTCGCCTTCCCAGCCAAATTTTACGTATGTAAAATATTTAGCGAAAGATGCAGAATTTGCGGCAGAGCTGGCACGGAAAAGTTTCACACCTTCTGTTTATATAAAATATCCGGTGGATGCCTGTGCAAAGCGGCTGTTTATTGACAACAAGGATGATTTATTTATTCGTTTGCTGAATGTTTTAAGTGCAGAGCAGATCCAGTGGCAGTTTATAGACGAATCGGATGATTTTATGGAATCAACGATTCCGGTAATTTCTATGAATTCTGATTTTCAATATTGTCTGAACGGATACCAAACGTGTACACTCGATGAAATAAGGCGGTTTTTATCTGCTCAGCCGATTATTACCGATGCAGCTGGTAACGTTCCCGAGGGTATATTTGTAAGGAAATATAATGACGGGACCAAAGTTATTATTGATTTAGATGGAAATGAAGCCAGAACGTTATATTTTGAAGGCGTTTCTTTTGTTCTGCATGGGGTTTCAATTTTTAAAGAGCTTAATTGTTCCTCCGAAAACGGGCAAATCTTTTCACAGGCGGCGTTATCGGAAACAGATATTACTTATGCAAACGATAATATCATCCGTGCGATGTTCGTTAATCAACAGGATTCATTTGCATTAGAAATTAAACAAGACTTAACAATTGTTTTCGCTTTGCGTACATATAAATGTGATGTTCCTGTTTTGCTAGACGGAAAACCTTTAGAAGCAAGGGAGAAAGCCCATCTTTTGCCGGATGGATTAAAGGGATTATATCATCAGACAAAAGAGATTGTGTTAAAAGCCGGGCGGCATATTATAACAGCAGGGCAAGATTTCAAATATCTTCCTACGCTTTTTATCTGCGGTAAATTTCAATATGAATTTAAAACAGGAACGATGTGTGCAGCGGCGTTAGACAGACGTGTCCAAATATATAAGCACGGTCAAAAAATTCGTGATTTTGGGGAAATTTGTTTTGAGTCAACAGTGTATGTGCCATCTAATGCAAAAGTGATTAGAATTGTGGGTGCAAAATTGCCGCTCCAGATTTATTTTAATGGCGAAAAAATTGGAACATGTCTATACGAACCGTATCAGCTGAAAATTCCTCAAAAATTTAAAGAAATGTCATTGCGTATAAAAATGGAGCAGTCATCATTCATTGCACCTATTTTTGCGGATACTGCTTATTGGGATAAGAACACAGAAAATGTTTCCTGGAGATCCACGCCTGATACCTTGAATACATGTTTTGGATTTGAAAAAATAGAATGGGGCAGTGACGATTAAGTGAAAGAGGGCAGCTTAAAAAACATATTAAATATTGCAGTTCCGGTTGCGGCAGAACGCATTTTGCTGCTGCTCACCGGTCTTGCCGGCATCATAATTATCGGCAGAGTGGGCACGCAAGAATTGGTTGTTGTCTCTATCGCAAATACAATTTACGAAATTATTCAGTCTATGTTTACAGGGCTGTCTGTAGGAGCTGCCATTTTGGTTACGCGTTTCAGTAAAACAGAAAACCATGATGAGGCCAGCTGTATCATGTATCATACGCTGCTCATCAATTTCGCCATCAGTATTTTTGTTTTGCTAATCAGTGCGGTTGCCGGCGAAAGAATATTGAATCTGTTGTTTCAAAATATGACGCCGTCTATCCGTTTGCTTTCAGAGCAGTACTTCCGTATTTCTTTATGGGCGGTTCCGCTGATGGGGGTAGATATAGGCATTTCCGCATGCTTTCGGGGAGCAGGGAATGCGAAGCTGCCTTTATACTTAACTATATGTACCAATGTAGTGAACATCCTATTGGGAATATTGCTTGTTTTTGTTTTAAAGATGGGTATACAGGGTGTCGCGGTAGCTTTTTTAATATCCAGAATGCTGGGCGGCATCATGCGGCTTGCAGCTGTTTTTTGCGGAAGGTTTGAACTTAAAATACGTCGTTTATATAAATTTTCCGCTCGATATATCAAATTGATTGTATCTTATGGCAATATAACGATGTGCGAACAGCTGATGCTTCAGCTCGGTTTCTTAGGAATGCAGTTAATAACAGCACATATCAGTGAAATGGCGGTTGGCGGATATCAGCTTGCCAACAATGTAGTTAATATTATATTCGCTGTAAGTTTTGGATTTGAAACGGCACAAATAACTTTGGCGGGTGTGGAATTAGGCCGGAATGCAAAAAAAGAAGCAAAAACAATAGCCTGCAGCATTTTCAAACTCAATGAGATAATCACTTGCCTGCTGTCGGTTCCTATGCTTTTATTTCCAAAATATTTTCTAATGATTTTTTCAAGCGATCCGGAACTGATTTCAAACGGAATCCCGATCCTTAGAATTTTACTTCTGTTTGTTCCGCTTACCTCCTTTTTTCAGGGGATACAGGGCGCAATTAAAACGGGTGGACGTGCCGCAATTGTGCTGCTGTTAAATCTGATATCGCCATGGCTCATTCGTATACCAATTGCATATTTTCTTTGTGTTTATTGCAATTTAGGAATTTTAGGGTTAATGGCAGGCTTGCTTGTGGATTATCTTGTTCGAGATATTTGCTATTTTATTGAGTTTCGAAAAGAAAAGTGGCTTAATACAAATATTATCTGATTCATATGTATCAAGAGAAAAAGAAGAACGGCAGCGAAAGATTGTTTCCTTGAATATCTATGACGATGTGCTTGTAACATCGTCTTTTTTATTTCATCGGATAGATATTGATTACTGTATTTATAATTTATAAAAAAGACAGCCTGTAAATGGTACTGCTGTTATCCATCGAGTTACGATCAATCAATAGGAATAGCAAGTCGTGTTACATAATTGTCTGTATTTATATCTCTGCCGGTGTAGGGCGCAACTATAGCAATCGTTCGCATATAGTCTGTTGGTTTAATATTAAGTTCACGGATTTTTTCACCGAATTCATTGTATATGTGCGCAACGTCAGTATAGTCGCCGTGATACAGGCATGAAAATGCATGGCAGCTTGGATAAACCACAGCCTTTTTCGGAGCATAAGCCGGTTCAAGCGGCACACAGCAAACAAAATCACACGGGGTGTTTATAAATTTGTTTTCAATAAAATCTGTACGCTTATTGATCACAAATAATGGTCCTGACGGAAGCGGCCTGTATCCTTTTGTGATCACTTCGTGAAAAAGATTGTACATATTTGTGTATCTGTCACCTACAGTAGTGCCGGAATACTCCTTTTGATAACATACATATTCGGGTAAAGTTATAAATTCATAGGTCATTTTTATCTCTTTTTGTGTACGAAGTTTCATTTCCTCATAAGTGTCTTTCGCAAGAAGATATCTGTTTTCGATTTTTTTTAAAAGTTTTTCAGAACTCCCGTTAGAGGTGTAATACAACAGTATTTCATCATAACTCAAGCCCATATTTAAAAAACTTTTGATTTGCAGAATTTTGCTTATATTGTGGTTGTCATAATAGCGGTATCCGGTCTCTTGGTCTACCAAAGCAGGCGTCAGCAGCCCCTTTGCCTCCAAACGTAAAATAGTAGCTCGTGAGATGCCGCAGCTTTTAACCACTTGGTTTACCATAAATAAACTTTTCATAAAATCCCTTCTTAAAAAATATTGACTTGTTCACGGGTGAACATGATATAATTATTATATTATATAAGCTGTTAAAAATCAATAGGCGTTGTAAAGTAAAAATGAGGAGAAGTGTGTAATGAAGCAAAGAATGATATCACTATTTACGGTACTATGTATGGTTGTGTCGTTCATACCATCAATGGTGCTGCCGGCTGCGGCAGAGGCAAGCGTTTATGGTTACGGTACCAATGTATTACTGAACCCATATCCTACATCAAACGATTATTGGGAGCGTGAAAACTGTTCTTATGGCAAATATCTGGGACTGGGCAAGGATGACCGATATATAATCGGCGCAAGAACAGGGGAAAATATTGCTGTAAGACAGAGAGTGACTCTGACCGATGCGGATGTCATCCGTGCAAACAACGGAGAATTAACATTGTCGGCTTCGGGTAAATTTTATGCACAGGGTTCGAGAAACCTTACAGCAAATTTAAATATTATTTGTTATAATGCCGCAGGCGCTGTTTTAGTAACCTACAATGATCGTTATTCAAAATATTCCATTAGCGGCAGAACGGAGACTTTAACGATAGGGGAGTCGCCCATTCCTGCCGGTACCTCTTATATTGTGTATGAGGGCAGGGAAACCTTGGGTAATGGCGGAGCCTTCTTTGGTATGTATGAGTTTAGTATGATTTTCTTTGACAAAACGACCCCGGCAGTTCAAACTGCTCCTTATCTTTACGCGGTAAATCATGATACAAGCTTACCGGCTTATGTGATGCCGGAAGATGAGATTACATACGCGATTGATTTTAGCGAACCTGTGACGGTCAGCAAGAATCCGGCCATAGATTTGTCAATCGCAGAAAACGTAAGTTATGACATCACCTATTCCGCGGACAGACAAACCGTATATTTTACAACAACCCTAGCCAATATAGGCACAAATACAAACGTGCAGCTTAAAAAAATAGCAGGACTTTCAGTCAGAGATGATGCGGGAAACGAGTACAGTTATTCAGACGAAGGGCTTTCTGTTGGAAATGTTCTATACAAATCTGTTTTTAATGTGGCAAAAAATCTTACATATTTAAATCTTACCGGAAATACGACCGTGCAGTATAAAACGGCATATGCAGCAACGCTCACACCTGTCGCCGGATACAAGCTGCCGGGTAGTATTACGGTAAAAGTAGACGGCAGAGTCATAACCGATTACAGCTACGATTCGGCAGGGGGACAAATTTTGATAAATTCCGCCGCAACGACAGGGAATATCGAAATTACAGCTGCAGCACTACCGCAAACCTATACCATTACGCTGGATATGCAAGGCGGCAGCGGCGGCACGGAACGTATGGACGCGGTATATCTTGAAAGTTTGCCGTCTGTTACGCCTCCGGCCCGCGATGGATATACTTTCGGAGGATATTACACCGAAAGAAACGGTTCAGGGACGCAGTATTATGAGTATGACGGAAATTCAGAAAAAAATTATGACAAGACCGGGAATATAACGCTTTATGCAAAATGGACGCCGAAGGAGTATACCGTCACCCTTGATGCGCAGGGCGGTTCAGGAAGCGGGACGGTTACGGCAACCTATGAAAAGGATATGCCGGTAATCACAAAACCGGTACGAACAGGTTACACTTTCAGCGGATATTATACAGAGCAAAACGGAGCCGGTGTGAAATATTACAATGCGGATGCAACTTCTGCCAGAAAATACGATAAAACAGACGGACTTACGCTTTATGCGGCGTGGACTGCCAATGCACATACTGTTACTTTCGATAAGCAAAACGGCATAGGCGGCACAGACAGCGTCACTGCAACTTATGATCAGGCGTTGCCTGTAATTGAGCCTCCTGCCAGAGAGGGTTATACGTTTGACGGATATTTTGAGAATATAAACGGAGAAGGCGTACAGTATTATTACGCAAACGGCGCATCTGCCAAAACTTTCAACACAGACAGCGGCATTACACTTTATGCCAAGTGGATACCCAATACATACGATGTGATGTTAAATGCGCAAGGCGGCAGCGGCGGTGTAACGGTTACAGCGACCTATGACAGCCAGATGCCGGTCATCGTTGCCCCGGATAAACCTGGCTATATATTCGGCGGATATTTCAGTGAAATGAATGGAGGCGGAACGAAGTATTACAATGCGGATTGTTCTTCTGCGGCAGCATATAAAATGACGGAAGGGATTACCCTTTACGCATATTGGACGCCGATTACATACAATATCCAGCTTTACAGCAGAGGAGAGAATGTCGGTTCCATAAGCAATGTTACTTATGGTGCACTTCGTCTGCCATCTGCCGAAAGCTTGGGAATTTCTTATGCAAATCACAATTTTGTAGGCTGGAATATTTATGACGAGCAGAATTGGGCAATGTACATTGCCGATACAGATTATTCGGCAGGTCTTGTAACGGAGCAGGGAAAGACAGCATATGTATATGCGGCATGGCTTGAAAAAGATAAATATACTGTAACATATGATGCCAACGGCGGTGAGGGAGCGCCTTCAGCTGTGGAAGCGCACGTTGATGAAACCATTACACTTAGTTCTTCCGTTCCGACCCGCCAAAATTATACATTTATCGGATGGGCGGAAACATCCAATGCAGCTGCAGCGCAGTATCAGCCGGGTGATCGTTTTACAATGGGAAATTCTATTGTCACCCTTTTTGCAGTATGGAAGAAAAATCCTGAGCTTTCATACAATGCAAACGGCGGGATTTTCAGTACCTATGCGGGCGTAACATATCCGGCTGCCGGAAGCAGTGTTACGCTTACCAGCGCGCAGCCGCATAAAGAAGGATATGTGTTCCTTGGATGGGCAGAAAATGAAACGGCAGCAACTGCCGATATTCTATCATCGCCATATACGATGCCTGATCGGGATACGGTGCTTTACGCGGTATACGAACCAATCCAATATGAAGTTAAGACGAGTGCGGCAAGTGGTTATTCGATTAACGGTATAGACGCCGACGGATATAAGTTTGGCGAGTATGCGGAATTTACCGTAAGCGGTGCAAATCCCAAGGTATATATAAACGGCGTCCGGGTTTTGCCTGATGATGGCAAATACAGATTCGAGGTAAGAGGCAATTCATCGGTTGTTGTTTCTGATTCGTCCTCTGTAAATGTAATATATCATGCAAACGGCGGTATGAATGCGCCTGTGGACATGAAAGTTTACACAAACGGTAATACAGCGTATATAACCTCTGTTCAGCCTGACAGAACCGGGTATATTTTCAGCGGCTGGAGCAAAACACCGGATTTTGCAGGTACAATATATCACGGCGGCGACACGATTCTGATGTCGGCGGAGGACGCTGTATTGTATGCTGTATGGGAGCCGATAAACTATACAGTTAAATATAATGCAAACGGCGGCAGCGGTATTATGACATCGTCTTCCGCTGCATATGATCAGGAATTTGCGCTTGCTGGCAATATCTTTCAAAAAGACGGAAACCAGTTTGCCGGCTGGTCGTACGCACCAAACGGAGAAATTGCATATGTCGACGGTGCGGTCGTAAAGAATCTTGCAGATGTTCAGGGTACGGAAATCACGCTTTATGCAGTTTGGGAGAGTGCAAAAACAACAGTCCTGTTTTGTTCGGAGGGCGGAACTTCCGGGACACCTTCCTGCGAGGTCGAATATGGACAGATACTGCCGAACGAAGGGTTAATGGCACCGAAAAGATACGGATTTATATTTGCAGGCTATTATACATCGGCAAATAAAGCAGGAGAATTGGTATACGATCAAAATATGAATTTGTCGGACTATTACAAGACAAATCCATGGAACAGCGTTTCTTCTGAATTTTATTTATATGCGGCGTGGGAGCCTGTGAAGTATAACGTGGCATTTATAAACGGAGCAGGCGCGATTGTCAGCGAAATGGAAGCTGTTTACGGACAAAGTTTTTCCCTGCCTAAAGCAGATATGCTGGAAATTTCTGTTCCGGAGGGATATTCTTTCAAAGGCTGGTCCATCGCTTCGGGAAGTGATACAGTTTATTACAGGGACGGTCAGGAAATCACAACAGGCCTTACCGGTGAAAACACTTCAACAGTTTATCTGTATGCAGTCATTCTTAAAAATGAAACGTATACGGTAACACTTCCTTCTTCTGGTGAAGGTTATCATGTATATTATGATGGAAACGAATTAACAACAGAGAAAGATGTGACCGTTAGCGGAAATGAAGAGCTTTCGTTCAGCGTATCTGTAGAGGATGGCTACAGCGCGGACAAAATGGCTGTTTTGGCAAACGGAATTATGCTTGGAGCTGTTCAGACAAGCGCAAACACCTATAGCTATAATATAAAAAATATATCTGCCGACACAAGTGTTAATCTATATAACGTTACTAAGGAAACATTCAGTATTATACTCAATGACGGCACAGGCTATAGCGTTTCTCCCAAAAACACAACTGTTGAAAGCGGAAAGAATTTTAGCTTTGCAGTTACGCTTAAAGACGGATATAAAACGGCAGTGCCTGTTGTATACGTAAACGGGCAGACTTTGGATGGCACGAGAAACGGAGATGTATTTACTTATACAGTTACTTCCGTTAAAGCGCAGCCGGTGATTTCGATTTCCGTAACGCCGAACCCGCAATATACCGTTACTTTTGTCAGCAACGGCAGTATCTTTCTGATTAGTACCGTAGAGGCGGGATTAAAGGTGTCACAGCCGATTGCACCAGATAGGTACGGATATACATTTGGGGGCTGGTATATAGATAAAGATTGTAATCAACCATATGATTTCCAAACCGATATAACAAGTGCGGTAACGCTTTATGCAAAGTGGATTGCTAATACATATACCGTAGAATATGATGAAAATACAACGGAGCCCGTTTTGGTTCCCGGTAATCAAACAAAACTGCATGATACTGTGCTGGCATTGAGCTCTGATATTCCCGCTCGTACAGGTTATACCTTTACTGGCTGGAATACAAAAGCCGACGGAACAGGTACAAGTTACCGTGCAGGAGACGAATTGAATTTAAATTCCAATATCACACTTTACGCACAATGGGAGATAAATAGATATGCAGTTTCTCTTGTTATGGGTGATGGTGTAAACGGAAGCATAAGTGCAAACGAGGTTGCGTATAACGGAACGGTTAAGATTACCGCAGCAAGCGCTGATGGATATGACGTACCCGTTATCACAGCGATTCCGCAGGAAAATGCGGTGTTGATTTCGGATGGAAATTATCAGATAACCGGACCGGTTTGCTTTGTGGCAACAGCAGACGCAAAGACAATCTATACTGCGGAATTTTACTACAGCGGAGGACTATATTATACACAATCTTCCATTGAAGGTAACGCTGATACAATCATACTGCCAAATCCGCCTGAAAAACAAGGTTACACATTTATCGGCTGGTTTAGTCAGCCGGCAGGTGGAACGGAGATAAATGAGTCAACGATTCTGGATCAAAACATGTCGGTATATGCACAGTTCACAGCAAATACCCTGCATGTAACACCGGCGCAGAGCGGCAGCGGATATACGGTTGCATCGACAAATAGTACAAATGTCGCCTATGGCGGAAACTACACATTTAATGTGACGATTGCAGAGCACTATAACGCAGAAAATATGCGTGTATATGCAAACGGCGTACTGCTCACGCCGAGCGTAAGCGGAAATGTCTATACCTATACACTCCAAAACATTTCAGCTGATCAGACAATCACTGTAACGGGCGTTGAAATCGATCAGCACACTGTTACGTATGTGGTAGACGGACAGGTGTATACAACAGAAACGGTAAATTACGGAGAAAAAATAACAGAACCTTTGGCACCGTCAAAGCAGGGCGTTGCTTTTGCAGGCTGGGCGAGCGGCGGCGTTATCTGGGATTACGAAAACGATACGTTAACATCGGATATTACGTTTACAGCGCAGTGGTCAGACAATGTCTATACCGTAACGCCGGCGCAGAGCGGCAGCGGATATACGGTTGCGTCGACAGATAGTACAAATGTCGCCTATGGCGGAAACTACACATTTAATGTGACGATTGCAGAGCACTATAACGCAGAAAATATGCGAGTATATGCAAACGGCGTACTGCTCACACCAAGCGTAAGCGGAAATGTTTATACCTATACGCTCCAAAACATTTCGGCGGATCAGACAATTACTGTAACAGGGGTTGAAATCGATCAGCACACCGTAACATATGTGGTAGACGGACAGGTGTATCGTGAAAACAATGTTGTTTATGGTTCAAAGCTTACATTACCGGCAAATCCTTCAAAAGAAGGTATGAGGTTTGCAGGCTGGGCATATGAAACGAGTATATGGGATTTTGATAATGATATAGTAGAATGTGATATGACTTTGATTGCACAATGGGAGATTTTGACCTATCATGTTACGCTTCCGTCATCTAATGCTGCATATACAGTCACTGGGAACGGTGATATGGTACAATACGGCGGTGAATATTCATTTGCTGTTGCTGTTGCATCCGGTTACAATATGGACAATATTATAATTCTTTCAAATGGGACAGAGCTCTCTCCTGTATCGATCGATGGTGATGTCATATACTGTACAATCAGTAATATAACGGAAAATATTACAGTCACCATAAGAGGAATTGGAATTGATACCTATGCAATTACCTATCATTCAGCGGTGACAGAATACGTAGCGAATATGCCGGAAGGACAGATCAAAGAGCATGGCGGCAGTATTATATTATCTAATCTTGAACCGCAGCGTTACGGATATACATTTGAAGGCTGGGCAGCCAAAGCGGACGGTGAGGTAATTTACAACCCAGGCGCTGAATATACAGTTGATGAAGACCTTGATTTATATGCTGTATGGGTGCCAATGACATATACGATTACCTATGAAACCAACGGCGGTATGATTAACAGCGGTGCAGTAAATGCGTATGTATATTCTGTAGGTGCAGTGCTGCCGACAGATGTAACAAAAGATGGGTTTGATTTTATCGGCTGGTATGATAATGAATTCTTTGAAGGCGTTCGGGTAACTACGATTACACCTACAGACAGCGGAAATAAAAAATATTATGCAAACTATTCGGTTTCGGACGTTATTCCAAACAGCTATGAAGGCGAATACGACGGAAATGCACACATATTAGAATATGCATTGGTAAATGAATTGACAGTTCAGACGTATCAATGGTATTTTAAAGCAACGGGCACTACCTCGTTTGTACCTGTTGAATCTGATTCTGCACTTTTTTACATGGTGCGCAACGTGTCAGACAGCGGTGAATATTACTGCTATGTGGAAGCACTGCAAAATGGTTATGTTGTAAGATTTAACACCGGAACGGCAACTGTTCATATTACGAAGAAACCACTTTCAATTAAAGCAAATGATGCTGAAAAATGTTATGATGCGTTGCCGCTCACATCGGGAGAATTTGCATTTACAGACGGTACAAACCCGGTCAGCGGGCATATAGTCGACGTTACAATGACAGCAGCAAGTACAATCACTAATGCCGGAACCACTGAAAACGCTGTACAAGATGTCGCTGTATATGATATGAATCATAATGATGTAACCGCAAATTATGAAATCAAACATACACCAGGAACGCTTACTGTAACGAAATTGCCTCTTACTATTGAAGGAAATACGGTTTCTAAATATAAGAACACTTCTGTTACGGAAAGTGAATTATACAAAATTTCAGGTACTTTAAACAGCGAGAAACTCTCTCTTGACAATGTATCTTTAGCTATAACGAATTCAAAGGGTCAGACATTTAACAGCTTAGAGGATATTATAACAGAAATAGGCACTTATACAGTTGTTATAACATTTAACGGAATTACAGGTGATAGCTGTGAAAACTATATAGGAAGCGGCAGCATTATTTCAAATATTACTGTAAAGGCTCGACCTTCTGGTGGCAGCAGTGGTGGCGGTAGTGGCAGCAGTAGCACTGGCGGCGGCAACAGTGGCGGCAGTAGCGGTACCGGCAGCGAAAACACTGCGTCAAACTATGTTATAAGTTTTGATACAAATGGTGCTGAAAAAATAGAAAATGTGACGGTTGTTGAAAATCAAATTTTAAATGAACCGGAAAAGCCAGATAGAGAAGGGTATATTTTTGAAGGCTGGTACACAGATAAAGCGCTTACAACAGAGTATAACTTTTCTTCTAAAGTAACAAAATCCTTTACGCTTTATGCAAAATGGACGAAAAATATAACGGATAATGACGATGACTCTGGCAACCAATCTGGTGATGAACCCTCTGATGAGGATAACCTTGCTTGGGAAAATCCGTTTGATGATGTTAAACAGGACGATTGGTATTACGACGATGTCTGCTATGCAGTAGAGAACGCTTTATTCAACGGAACAACCAACAAAACCTTTGATCCTAACGGAATAATTACAAGAGCAATGCTTGTTACAGTGCTCTACCGTGCAGAAGGAAATCCGGAAGTTACAGGCACCGTTACTTTTGAAGATGTAGATGCTAAAGCATATTATGCAGAAGCAGTTGTTTGGGGACAGCAGAATGGAATAATCAAAGGATATTCTGAAACAGAATTTGCGCCTGATCAAAACATCATAAGAGAGCAGATAGCGGCAATCATACATAGATACGCTAAGTACAAAGGAATAGATACAACGGATAAAGAAGGAACTAATATTCTTTCCTATATTGACTTTAATAATATTTCTGCGTATGCAATACCATCTGTTCAATATGTCGTGGGCAGTGATTTGATGAAAGGAAAGAGTACCACAACATTTAATCCGAATGATAATGCAACAAGAGCAGAAATTGCTGCGATCCTTCACAGACTTAATAACACAAACAAAGAGTAAATAGCCGCAAATACAATGGGGGCATACCGAAGCCAAAACGGTATGCCCTGAATTTTTGTATAGAATAATAAAAATGATAGAGAAGTGTAACGTCTATTGTGAAGTCAAGCTTTGACAGGATAGGATTTATATTTTTTGTGTCTAAAAAATGTATTAAAAAACATGCTCCAAAGATAGCAAAAAAACTTAATAAATCAAGGTTTTATGTATGTGTATCTATTTTATGACAGTATATGACCTGGGTGGTGATACAGAACTTGTTGCCGCTGTTGCAATAAAGCAGAATCATAATTTCCTGCAGTAGATGTGATTCGAAAAGGGAGCGCAGTGAACTGAACATAAGATATTTTTGTATAACTAAAAAAACATCGGAGCAAAGTGGGCTTTTCCTCGACGTGTGAACAGGACCTAAAAAGTTGCCGCGCGTTTTTGGCCTATGAGACTTGAACCTGCACCGAAATTTAATCTCATTGGTTCTGAAGTTAAATTTAAATTAAATATGAGTATCACGCAAGTTATCAGCATTACTTGTTTTATATTAAAACACACTGTTGCTTTTCAAATTCATAGGGGTAGACCAATTTTATCTCTATAACGACACAGCCGAAATTTTCTTCCTTGTCCTTTGCCCATCAATTCTGATGCGCATCCCAAACAACTTGTTCTATTGCTTTTTCTGTGTCTGCAAAATCTTCTTTCCAAAAATCTTGATAGGAGGCCTTGAAGTTTTTGTAAACATATAGATTTTCAACGAACACTGTTACTGTTTCTTTTGATTCGGTGTTAAAAAAGTGATTGTATTGCCAAGTATTATTTTTTGCCTTTTTTCATCATATAAATGGTACTCTCGACGTTTTTGACCTAATTTGATTTTTAAAATTTTCTGGAAACAACTCCATTTCATCATTCATATAACTCGCCCTTTATATACATAATCTTTTAATCTGTAAAATAAAAAGCACAACAAGAGAGTTCATCTCCACAATGTTGTGCTTTTTCTGTAAAGAGGGACTAAAAAAGATGCAAAAGAATTTAGATTTGAATCAACCCCAAAGATTATGGGCTTATTTGTTTTTGATATAAAAAGTATAACAAAAAGATTATTCTTTACAATGTTCGTTTTTTATATTTTTGCCTTGGTATATTTTATCATTGAAACAACATTGTATTTTTCATTAGATCGGTTAACTCTCAGAACCTACCTCTATTTTATGAACAAATACTATTTATGTTGTATTAATACATCGCATATACTGCCGTCAGGGGGAGAAATAAGCATTCCTCTCTCCTTTGCTATATCACAGATATGAGTAGCATAAAGTGTTAAAAACATATAGTAACAAGCTCGTGTCACATCATCCTTCAGATGCTCCGGAAACAGTTTTTTATAACCACTCACATACTTGCGGACGGCGTCAGTGTAGCCGTCAATTGAGGAGTAAAAAGCCTGATCCGTCAGCAGATCAAACCGTTTTTTTTGCTCTTTGGTAAATGCCGGAACTGTAACAAACAATTTGTCGTTATCCTTTCTGGAAATAAATCCTTTTGCGATTGCCGCCGCAGCCGAATCTTTATCCTCAATTTCTCTTCCGAGCAAAATATCCTCACAAATGTTTATTTCGTTATCAAACATCATTTCACGATAAGAAAAGCCGCCGAAATGATACGAAATATGCTTATAATTGCCTCTGCTTCCGAGATTTGACGATTCTTCACGTCCCAGTCCTCGTATCGTGTATTGATTGTCATTCATCAAATGAGCATGGTAACTCCAGCGGCAGCCGTCATACCGCACAGAACGCTCAACCCATTTAACCGGATTATACTTTTCGCTTAAATGCTCCATCGCCATAATGCCATAGAGATAGATCAGCTCCTCTTTTGGTTTTTCCGCTGTATATATTCCAAGATTTTCAGCAGAATCGGCAAGCTCCTTCAGAGACGAAACAAAGCCGTCAACAACAGGTTCAAAGACACCTTTTGCCTTTTCATCGTACTCTCTTGCTTTTTCTGAATAGATGATAAAATCTGTTCTGTATTTTCCTTTTGATACTTCCGACATCGCTTCCCGCTTTATCAAATTTTCCAGGCAATCTTCGATGTAATAAGTGGGGACACCGCACAATTTTGCAAGCTCTTCTACTGTTTTAGGAGCTTCATAGCAATAATACAGAATATTCTGCGACAGTGCGTCATTGATATAGACATACGGAAATGGACTGATTGGATCTTTATAATTGCCATCACCATTGATACGAATCATCAGTTTTACCGGTTTCAATGCTGTTTCATTCATTTCTGTACACTCCCTTTTCAGCTTTTTACGAGCCTCTGAAAGCCGCCAAGTGACTGTTCCCTCCGGAATATCCAGCTTTTCAGAGATCTGTTTTGTTGAAAGGCCGTCATAATAGTAAAGAATAATGATGCTGCGATACATTTCTGAAAGCATGGCGATTTTAGTTCTCAGCGAATCGTAAATCTCTTCGTTTTCATCACCATATTCATCTTCACAGGACAAATTCTCAAGGGTATCATAGGAATACATCGCGCGCTGTTTCCCCATGTAACGCCTGAAGGATTTTGTAACATTGTTTGCAATACCCCAAAGCCACGGTTCAAATCTGGTGTCATCTTTTAGTTGGGGTAGTTCTCTTATAGCTGTAAATAAAATTTCCTGTGAAAGCTCGTCCGCTTCTTCTTTTGAAAAGGTATGATTGATCGCATATCCGTACACCCTTTCAATATAGTCTTCTATTCTATCCGCATTCATTATTCTCACCTGCCTTTCGACTATAAAGTGTCAGAAATTACTGGTTCATTGGGTGAATTGAAAAAATTTTTCTTTTGATAAAATATAAGTGAAGTTTTTGTATGTTACTACTTTGGCATACCTCACTGCCAAAAGCAAAATATCATGATTTCTTAATTTGTCAACATACAAAACTGTTCCATTATGTTATTCGCCAAGTTTATTAAAAAGTCAAAACCTCCGGCTAAGCCGGAGACTTGAATAAGCCCTAAAAGGGCATTTTACAGACGAAACCCCTAAAGGGGCGCCGAAAAGGTTCGCCGACTGCATTCTTTTTTCGGGCTACCCCTTAAGGGGTTTTTAATTATGCCTTCTTGTTCTCGTTACCCGTAAACGGGTCGATATATTCTTTTATGCTCATTTGGTCTGCTACTTGGTCTTCATCCAACTGATGCTTGATGTATTCTTGCACTTGCTTTTTGTTGCGTCCGACTGTATCCACATAGTACCCTCTTGCCCAAAAGTGCCTGTTTCCGTATTTATACTTTAAATTTGCATGTCTGTCGAAAATCATTAAGCTGCTCTTCCCTTTTAAGTATCCCATTATCTGCGACACACTGTATTTCGGCGGTATACTTATCAGCATATGCACATGGTCAGGACATAATTCCGCTTCTATTATTTCCACTCCCTTTTGCTCACATAATCTTCTCAGTATTTTTCCTATGTCTGCCTTTATCTCTCTGTAAATTACTTGTCTTCTGTACTTCGGTGCAAATACAACATGGTATTGACATCTCCAGCTTGTATGGTCTAAACTATTTATGTCTTGCTCTTTCACGAGTAAGACCTCCTTGTTATTTTAGTTGTGTGGTCGGCAAACCACTTCTATTATAACAGGGAGCTTTTTTTCGTGTATACTCTACTCCTCGCTATACGCTATTTTTTCCCCCCCCTGCAGAGCAGGGGGTTATCTTTGTCTCAGACAAAACAAATAAACCTGTTTCATTTTATCTTTGAAACAGGTTTATCTATTATGGTGCGGATGAAGGGACTTGAACCCCCACGCTTTCGCACAAGAACCTAAATCTTGCATGTCTGCCAATTCCATCACATCCGCATATATAAGGTTTGATACATCGTTTAATACAACGACATTTTTTTGAATTGCTAAACTATTATATCATATTGTGAAAAGGAATGTCAAGAAAAATTTATAAAAAGGAAAGCAGAATGGTTGTCTGCTTTCCTTTTTTATGATACGAAAGATATTTTTTTATTTTAATATTTGAATAACAGGAGATGAAAGAATACCCATTTCTCGAAGCTGCGGTGTATAGCTCCAATGATCTCCCATAACATGCCATGAACTTGGCCCTGCCCATTTATTTTCAGAGTTGGCGTTATGTATATCCCCAAATGTGTTAAAACGGTTTCCGTAGAGTAAGTAATCAATTTTATGTGTGCCGGCGGATAAGTCTGGTACATTCAAGTTGTAAGGAGAGAAGGCAATCACGCCTGCATCGTTACCATCCACAAATACACGAATCAGCGCGCCTTTATAGTGGTTTACATGGATGCGGATATCTGCATTTTCCTGTAAGGTTATTTCGGTATGATAGGTAATGTTTCCGCCATAGAAAGGAAGATCTTGTTTCGTTATTGATGAAAATCCAAGTTTATCGTTACGTATTGTCAATACCTTTTCACAGCCTTGAAGTTTGACGCCAAAATTTCCTAAAATGTAACTATATTCTGTACGGGTCCGCGGGCCGAAAGGAAGTTTTAAAATGAGGGTGTTTTTCCCTTCTTGTATCGTTCCTATTTGAACCGTTTGAATCGACTTATCGGTAAACCAGCCATCTGTGATATTGCTGATTTTTTGGTCGTTAAAATAGATTTCTGTTTTGTCCGCATCCTCCAAAGCTAATTTGGCGCTTTCAAAAGAGGATACACTAATAAAAGTGTAGCGAAGAGTCACAGTATGCTGGGTTGTGTAATCGTGCACA
>CALXJH010000037.1 GCA_944388555.1 uncultured Clostridia bacterium | reverse complement strand
GTTATTGGCTATGGCAGCCAGGGCCATGCGCACGCACTGAATTTACATGACAGCGGCGTGGATGTTATTGTTGGCCTTTATGAAGGCAGTAAATCCTGGGCAAAAGCTGAAAAACAGGGTTTAAAGGTTTACACAGCTGCAGAAGCTGCGAAAAGAGCCGATATTATTATGATTTTAATCAATGACGAAAAACAGGCAAAACTTTATAAAGAATCCATAGAGCCAAACTTAGAAGCTGGCAATATGCTGATGTTTGCACACGGATTTGCAATCCATTTCGGCCAGATTGTTCCGCCGGCAGACGTTGATGTTACCATGATTGCACCAAAAGGTCCGGGACATACCGTTCGCAGCGAATACTTAGAAGGCAAAGGCGTTCCCTGCTTAGTTGCCGTACAGCAGGATGCAACCGGCAAAGCAGAAGACATTGCTTTGGCATATGCACTGGGTATCGGCGGTGCAAGAGCAGGCGTTTTAAAAACCACCTTCAAAACAGAAACCGAAACAGATTTGTTTGGTGAACAAGCCGTTTTATGCGGCGGTGTTACCGCTTTAATGAAAGCCGGATTTGAAACATTGGTAGAAGCAGGATACGATCCCGAAAATGCTTATTTTGAATGTATCCACGAAATGAAGCTTATTGTTGACCTTATTTATCAGTCTGGCTTTGCAGGTATGCGTTACTCCATTTCCAATACCGCAGAATACGGCGACTATATTACCGGTTCTAAAATTGTTACAGATGAAACCAAGAAAGCTATGAAACAAATTCTGCATGATATTCAGGACGGTTCTTTCGCAAAAGAATGGTTGTTAGAAAACCAGGCAGGATGCCCACACTTTAACGCAATGCGCAAAATGGAAGCTGCACATCCGGCTGAAAAAATCGGTGAAGAACTGCGTAAACTGTATAGCTGGCAGGATAAAGAAAAACTTATCAATAACTAATTCTAAAAAGAACCGAGGTACAAAACATGCGAAGCGACAAAATGAAAAGCGGTCCGGAACGCGCGCCGCAGCGTTCTCTGTTAAAAGCGCTCGGACTATCTGACCGGCAAATAAAAAAGCCGTTAATTGGCATTGTAAATTCGTTTAACGAGGTTGTGCCCGGACACTGCCAGTTAAACCAAATTGCCCGTGCAGTTAAAGATGGTGTTCTTGCTGCAGGCGGAACACCGATGGAATTTAACGTAATCGGCGTTTGTGACGGCTTAGCAATGGGACACCAGGGTATGAAATATTCCTTAGCCTCCCGTGAATTAATTGCAGATTCGGTTGAATGTATGGTAACAGCCCATTGTTTTGACGGTTTGGTGTTTATTCCAAATTGTGATAAAATTGTACCGGGCATGCTCATGGCAGCCGTTCGTCTGAATATTCCTTCTATTTTCATGTCTGGCGGTGCTATGCTCTCTTTAACCAGCCATGAAAACAAACCAATGGACTTAAACAGCGTTTTTGAAGCTGTCGGCAGCTATAAAATAGGCAAAACAGATGACGAAGGCCTTGCCTATTTTGAAAACAACGCTTGCCCCGGATGCGGCTCCTGCTCAGGTATGTTTACAGCCAATTCTATGAACTGTCTCACAGAAGCTTTAGGGCTCGCTCTGCCCGGCAATGGAACGATTCCGGCCGTATATGCACACCGCCTGCGTCTGGCAAAAGACGCCGGTATGCAAATTATGGAACTGGTTGAAAAAAATATCTGTCCTTCAGATATCCTTACAACAAAATCTTTTTATAACGCCTTGGCTGTAGATATGGCGCTTGGCTGTTCGACCAATTCCGTTCTTCACCTCACGGCAATTGCAAAGGAAGCAAACATTCCATTCGGCATTGAGAAAGTAAATGAAATCAGTGCCAAAACGCCGAATCTGTGCAAGCTGGCACCGGCAGGTGTGCACCATGTGCAGGATTTGGACAAAGCCGGCGGCATTTATGCCGTTATGTATGAACTAAGCAAGAAGAACCTTCTGGACACATCAACCCTTACCGTTACCGGTCATACATTGGGCGAAATGCTGAAACATGTTAAAAACTTAGATCCAACCGTCATTCGGCCAATAGACCAGCCCTATTCAGAAACCGGTGGTCTTGCCATCTTGTATGGCAGCTTAGCTCCGAACGGCGCGGTTGTAAAAAAGAGTGCCGTTGCACCCGAAATGTATGTACATACAGGCCCTGCTAAAGTCTTTAACAGCGAAGAAGACGCAATTGACGCCATTTATAACAAAAAAATTCAAAAAGGTGATGTTGTGGTTATTCGCTATGAAGGACCTGCGGGCGGACCGGGTATGCGTGAAATGCTTTCACCGACTTCAGCAATAGCCGGAATGGGATTGGACAAGGAAGTTGCACTGATTACAGACGGAAGATTTTCCGGCGCAACCCGCGGTGCGGCGATCGGACATATTTCACCCGAAGCGCAGGCAGGCGGACCCATCGCTTACATTCAAGAAGGTGACCAAATTTCTATCAACATTCCGGAAAACCGCTTAGATTTGTTGGTTTCCGAACAAGAACTGGAAAAGCGGAAAAAAGAAATGCCCTTGCAGATTAAGACAGATTTAAAAGGCTACTTGGCACGCTATGCAAAACAAGTGCTTTCCGCTGATCAGGGCGCTGCATTTAAATAAAAGCAAAAACGCTTTGCAATATATTTAAAGCAAGTGATACTTATATAAAAAAGCAGATCTATAAATAGACTATCTATAGACCTGCTTTTTCTTTAACACAAGAATGAAACAGCGATATATGCAAGAGGAGAATGTTACGATGAATTTATCAGATTTAGCAACCGGACCGGATTGGATAATATGGGTAACCGTCATCATTCTTGCCGCACTTTCCGTAATTTTAATTTTGGGACATGGCGGCTGGTTAATTGCCGGCTATAACACATCTTCAAAAGAAGAAAAAGCAAAATATAACGAAAAAAACTCGGCAGAACAAGGGGGATCGGACTGCTTATTATAACATTTCTTCTATTCATTATGGGTTTATTTGAAGATAAGCTGCCAGCTAACTTTGCCTTCATTTCCATTGCTATTATTCTTTTGGATGTTTTCATCATGATCATCATTTGCAATACACTTTGTAAAAAATAGATAAAGAGCGTAGAAATCCATTCTGTTTCTACGCTCTTTATGTTTTTTGTCTTAACGTTCCTTAACTCTTATTGCATTAATTATTTTAATTTTTGCTCAATTGCATCCGAAAAATCATCCAGCCAAGTTCCATTTGTAAGTTCAATCATTCCCTGGTCGCATGCAGCTGTGATTTTAGAATCAATTGGGATTTTGGCTGTAGTTGTAATATTAAAAGAAGCAGCAACGGCATCTAAATGGCTTTCACCATAAATTGCATGTTTCTTTCCGCAGTCAGGACATACAAAATAAGACATATTTTCAACCAGTCCCAATACGGGAATATGCATCATTTTAGCCATATTCACAGCTTTTTCTACAATCATCGTAACCAATTCCTGCGGGGAAGTAACGACAACAATACCGTCAACAGGTATGGATTGGAATACTGTTAAAGGAACATCCCCTGTTCCGGGAGGCATGTCTACAAACATGTAGTCTACATCTTCCCAGATAACATCTGTCCAGAATTGTTTTACAACGCCGCCGATTACAGGTCCGCGCCAAACAACCGGTTCGGTTTCATTTTCCAACAATAAATTTAAAGACATAATCTCAATACCGGTTTTGCTTTTAACCGGCAACAGTGCGTTTTCGGTTCCCTGCGCTTTTTCTTTAATACCAAACGCCTTAGGAATAGAAGGTCCGGTTATATCGGCGTCTAATATAGCAGTTTTAAATCCCTTGCGCTGCATGGAAACCGCTAAAAGAGACGTAACCAAAGATTTTCCAACACCGCCTTTGCCGCTGACTACACCAATAACCTTTTTAATGTGACTGTTTTCATTTGGTTTTTCTAAAAAACTTGCCGGATCTGCTTTTTGTTCCCCACCGCAGTTAGAAGAACAAGTTTCACAATTATGTGTGCATTCTTCGCTCATTTTAAAACTTCCTTTCTTTTTACTCCTGTTTTAGAGGAATTTTTTTAATCACCGTGTTATATAGTTTACTCAAAAAGATAATGGTTAATATTAAAGATACAATTTCGGAAATTGGAAATGCCCACCATACCAATTCAAGCTTACCTGTAAGAGAGAGCAAATAGGCCACCGGAATCAATACCACAAGCTGACGCGCTATGGACACAATCATAGACATAACACCGTGTCCGAGCGCTTGGAATGCTGAACCCACTGTAATACAAAAACCTGCAAATATGAAACTTATGCTAATAATACGTAATGCCGGAATTCCAATTTCCAGCAAGCGATCTGTCGGATTAAACATCATAAACAGCTGTTTGGGAAAGATTTGCATGATTAAAAGCCCTAAAACCATGAAAACAGCTGCATATAAAATGGCCAATTTCAGAGATTTAAGCATACGCGTGCGGTTTTGTGCACCGTAATTGTAACTAAAGATCGGCACCAGTCCATTATTTAAGCCGAACACCGGCATAAATACAAAGCTTTGCAGTTTAAAGTACACACCAAATACAGTTGCTGCTGTTTCTGTAAAAGAAATCAAAATATTGTTAATTACAAATGTCATCAATGACCCAATAGAAACCATGACAATAGAGGGAAAACCTATAGAATAGATTTTAGCAATAGATTTCAAATCCGGTTTATTCCGTACCAAGTGTACTTTAATCTCATGGTTTTTCTTTTCATTTAAAATAACTGCCAACCCAAATGCGGCAATTTGACCAATAACAGTTGCCAGCGCGGCGCCTGCAATGCCCATCTTAGGCAATCCAAAATAACCAAAAATCAAAATAGGATCTAAAATGATATTGATAATGGCACCCAAACCTTGCGTATACATCGTATATACAGTTTTACCTGTTGCCTGCATCAGACGCTCAAACATGATCTCTCCAAACACACCAAAAGACAGGACACTGCAGATGAGCATATAGCTGTATCCATAATCTACAATTTCAGTAACCTGTGTTTGAATTTCAAAGAATTTTCGTGAAAACAGCAAGCCGATAATCAAAAATACGACATAACTCAAAAATGCTAAAAAGACACCATTTGCTGCATATCGGTCGGCGTTTTCTTTATTTTTCTCGCCTAAACTTTTTGCCACCAATGAGTTTACACCTACCGCGGTACCTGTTGCTACTGCAATCATTAAATTCTGCATTGGAAATGCCAATGAAACTGCCGTAAGCGCATTTTCACTGATTTGCGCAACGAAAATACTGTCTACTACATTATAAAGCGCCTGTACCAGCATAGAGACAATCATCGGCAAAGACATGCCAATCAACAATTTATTGATAGGCATAACACCCATTTTATTTTCTTTTTGCAATTCCATACTTTATACCTCTTTTCTATAAACGCAACTTTTATTGTAGCATAAAATATTTTTTTTGTCAATCCTGGAAATCGGCATTGACTTTAGAAATTCCCTGTGTTATACTTGTTGCAAAAAGGAGGGATTCTCATGACCAATGCTGATTTTGAACAACCAACTATCCGTAATGAAATTTCTGCAGACGTCTTTGGCATGCATACCGAATCGCCGGATAATACTTTGGCGCTAAAAAAAGCCATTGCCTACTGCAAAGAAAATCATATAGACAGACTAACCATTTCTCCGGGCATCTATTATTTTGAGATAACCCATTCGATCGAACTGAACGACATAGAAAATTTTGAGATTTACGCGCCCAATGCAAGGTTTATTTTTTTTAGTCCTATAACGCCTAAAGAATCCATTATTTTTTTCAAGATACAAAAGGTGCATACTGTTAAACTTACTGGTTTTTCCATCGATTGGGATTGTAAAAAAGCGCCGCTTGCAAGCCTTGTGCAGGTAAAACAGCGGACGGATACATATGTTGACTTTTCCTACATGCAAGAAGGTGAAATTCCTGATAGCGCTGTTTTTATTACTACAAATGCCGTAAACAGCGAAACATATACGCCCGGCGTTGAAGGAGGCAGAGAATACAATCAAAACGGAAATACCGCCGAAACCTTTATAAAACGCGAAAGAATTGACGATAAAACATACAGATGCTATCAGGATATCGGCTCTTTGAATACTTTGTTTTTTAATCCGGGCACATATCATTTGATTCGGCATTATATGTACAACGGCGGCGCTTTTTATTTAAACGACTGCACGCATGTTACGTTTGATCAGATTACCATTTTTGGCGTGCCTGGATTTGGCGCTGTAATCGGCGGACACAGCAGTTATATTTATTTTTATAAGTTCAAAATTACACTGCCCGATTTTGAAAAACGCTATATTACAGCAACAGCAGACGGCATACATATTTCCCAAAGCAATGGACATTTTCTTTTTGAAGACTGTGACCTTGGCTACCAAGGCGATGACTGCATCAATATCCATGACAGTGTTGCCACCGGTATACAGAAAACCGGCAGCAATGCCTTTACTCTTCGGCACGGGAACCTGTGTGTGCAAAATGGAGATTTACTGGAATTTCGAAATCCGGATTTGTCACCATCCGGTTTTCGTTCTCAAGTTCAAAATTTGCGTTCCGATGGCAAAAACACAGAAATCATTTTGCAGGATGCCTTACCGGATTGTATTTCAGAAACCTGCGTTGTCTACAATCGTGCCTTTCACTCTTCTCCGTATGAAATTCGCAATTGCTATTTTCATGAAACTCGGGCAAGAGGCGTTTTGGCGCAAGCAGATAACGGTTTGATTGAAAACTGCACGTTTTATCGTATACAAGGTGCAGCCATACAGATTGAGAGCGGCGCAAGTCCGGCATGGTCGGAAGGTACGGGTGTTGATAACTTAATCATCCGCAACAACAAAATGATTGAATGTGATATCAACGACTGGGACAAAGGCGTTTTATATATGAGCACATTCCTGCCCACCGGAATTCCTATTCGAAATACAAAATATGAGAATCCCACCACAACAGTCGGCGACTCAGGCGCAGATTACAGAACGGCTTACCCCATGTTTACGAATATAACCATTGAAAACAACTTATTTAAGGAATATCCGCGCAGGGCCATGATCCTGACTTCATTTGACGATGTTCATCTGAAAAACAACCGTTTTGAAAACGATGTTACAAGAAAGGTAAACAATCCGGAACGCGGAAGCATATGGGCGGCATACGGAAAAAACCTTGAAGAAGAAAATAATATTTTCAAGCCATCTCCCTATATGAAAATGCCCTATATTGAAAAAGATTTATAATCTCTTTTTTCGCGCGGCTTTACAGCCGTGTAACAACGTATGAAATTTATCGTTTTAAAAAAACACAGGTGTGTATACCTGTGTTTTTTTAATCACAAACGCGTAATAGATAGAAACGAAGCCGCAATTGCCTTCTGCAAATCCAACGGTGCAAGACAGATTTGCAAACCAATCCTGCCGCCGCTTACAAAAATTTTAGGCTGAGAAAGCGCCGATTCATCAATTACCGTTCGAAACACTTTTTTCATGCCTACCGGTGAGCAGCCGCCCCGGATATATCCGGTTGTTTTTAAAAGGTCGGCAACTGGTATCATTTCCACGTTTTTTTCGCCCACAGACTGAGCTGCTTTTTTCAAATCCAGCTCCGCTTCTACCGGAATCACAAATACAAAATGATTGCCGCTGTGTCCTTTTGTTACAAGCGTTTTAAAAACCTGTTTCGGATTTTGTCCCATTTTTTTTGCCACAGACGCGCCGTCTATGTGTCCGTCTTGCGTATCGTAGCTTACCTGCTCGTAATCTATTTTCGCTCTATCTAACATGCGCATCGCATTTGTTTTTTCTTTTTTCATGCCTAAAGTACCTCCTGGTTATAATCAATGGGAAGATAGGCTTTAGCATTTAAATCCATACCGGCAAATGCACTGCATTTATAATAATGATACGCTGCTGCTCCAATCATGGCTGCATTATCTGTACAAAAAATCGGTTCCGGACAATAAAACTCCATTCCTTCTGCTGCTGCCTTTTCTTTAAAACGCATCCGTAAATCAGAATTGGAAGCAACACCGCCTGCTAATGCTATACGTTGAATATGGCTTTGCTTTGCCGCCTTAAACGTGTTTTCGGTTAAAATATCCACAACCGTTTTTTGAAAACTCGCAGCTATATTTTCCACTTGCAGCGGCAGACCTTTTTGCTCCAGATTATGCACATAGTTGATAACCGCTGTTTTGATTCCGCTGAACGAAAAGTCCAAGCTTCCGTCATGAAAATTTGGTTTTGTAAAGGCAATATCCGCAACGCCTTTTTTCGCCGCTTTATCAATATTCGGTCCGCCCGGATAACCTAAACCTAAAACACGTGCCACTTTGTCAAAAGCTTCTCCTGCCGCATCATCTCTTGTCTTTCCTAATATTTCATAAGCTCTGTAATCATTTACCCGTACAATATGACTGTGTCCGCCTGAGGCTACCAAACAAACAAAGGGCGGCTTCATTCCGTTAAGATAGTTTGCACAAATATGTCCTTCAATGTGATGAACGCCAATCAAAGGTTTGCCTGCACCAAACGCAAGAGCTTTTGCATAAGAAAGGCCAACCAAAAGCGAACCGATGAGTCCTGGTGCAAACGTAACTGCAACAGCGTCTATCGCCTCTAAATCAGTATTTGCCTCCTGCAAGGCTTCTTGTACTACCGTGTCTATACATTCAATATGCAGCCTTGACGCAACCTCCGGCACTACGCCGCCGTATTTGCTGTGTAAATCTGCCTGTGAAAAAATAATATTGGAAAGTACCTGGGTGCCATCCTGCACAACCGCTGCCGCCGTTTCATCACAGGAACTTTCTATTGCGAGTATTTTAATCATTATTTATATATCTCCGTTCTGTCGCTTTGCAGACATAAAATATGCGTTAACTATCTGCATTGTCGTGTTTTCTCAGTTTTTTTCTTTTAAGTTTAAATCCATTAAAACCGCGTCTTCCTTGCCGCCGTAATATTTAGGACGGCATCCCACCTTTACAAATCCGCATTTTTTATATAATGCAATGGCCGGTGCGTTTCCGCTCCGCACCTCCAGTTGGATGGTTTGAACATCTATCTTTCTGCAAGCAGCGCAAACATGATCTATAAGCGCTTTTGCAACACCCTGTCTTCTATAGGCGGGCGCCACAGCCAAAAAAGTGATTTGAACCTCAAAAAAAGACCACCAATATCCTATATATCCCAGCACAGTCCCTTCCTCATTTTCTGCCACAAAATAAGTTGCGACCGCATTTGAAAGTTCCGATTTAAAGCTTTGTTCTGTCCAGGGCGCACAAGATACCTTATCGATTTCAGCCATTTGCGGCAAATGTTTTTCTTGGAGTTTAACAATTCTCAAAGCCTTACCACCTTGCCTCCCGCCGCTTTAAGCAAGCGATTATAAAGCGCAAATCCGATTCCCTGTTTTTCAGGCATCACGGCAAAAATGATTTCAATACCCTGCCGGTCAAACGTACGCAAATAATCAAAAAGAAAATTACACCCTTGCTCCGGGCATTTAATATTTCCCAGGGAATATTGATTCGGGTGGGCAACGGGAAATTGATCAAATGTCATAACCGCGCTTTTTTCTGTTGAGTGTGCATCAATATACTTTCTGATTTGCGTCAAACTGCCGCTTAAAATATAAATCTGCCCTTTAGGCGCATAGTGCTTATATTTCATACCCGGACTGCGCGGTGCAACAACCGCAGCATTTTCCGCAATGAGATGTCTGTCATACGTTGTTCCTTTAAAAAGTTTGGTTAATTCTTCAATTGTAATTTTCCCGGGCCTTAAAATAACCGGGGTATCACCCGTTACATCTACCACTGTAGATTCTACCCCTATCTGGCAGGCACCGCCGTCTAACACCCAATCTATTTTGCCGTTTAAATCTTCTAAAACATGTTCTGCCTTGGTAGGCGAAGGACGTCCGGATGCGTTTGCGCTTGGCGCCGCAATGGGTGTTTTGCTTTTTTCAATGAGCCG
>CALXJH010000036.1 GCA_944388555.1 uncultured Clostridia bacterium | reverse complement strand
GGAAAATGACGCCGAACAAATCTTCGGCAAAATCCTTCCTGTACGCGACGCTGCGGAAAATGAACTCGCTTTCATTACGTCCGAAATGTCGGAAGAGGAATTTAATCAGAAAAAACAACGCTTAGGATACGGAAATATCCTTTCCTGCATCCGCGTTCACAGATAATACAACCAAACAGGAGGTTTGACAAATGGCTTTAGTCGTAAAAAAATTCGGCGGCAGCTCGGTCGCCAACGCAGAGCGCGTTATGAATGTTGCCGGCAGAATCACCGATACCTATAAAGAAGGCAACTCGGTTGTAGTGGTTGTTTCCGCACAAGGCGATACAACCGACGACCTGATCGCGCTTGCCAACGAAATCAATCCCAAACATTCCAAAAGAGAAATGGATATGCTCCTTTCTACCGGTGAGCAGATCTCTATTTCCCTTCTTGCCATGGCGATCGAAAAATTAGGGTTCCCTGTCATTTCTTTAACCGGCTGGCAGCTCGGTATGATCACCGACAGCAACTACGGCGCCGCACGAATCCAGAAAATTCAGACAGAACGTATTAAAAAAGAACTCGATAAAAATAACATCGTGATAGTTGCCGGCTTCCAGGGCATTAACCGCTTCGGCGATATCACAACCCTCGGCAGAGGCGGTTCCGATACCTCTGCAGTTGCCATCGCCGCCGCTTTGCACGCCGATTTGTGCGAAATTTATACCGATGTGGACGGCGTTTATACCGCAGACCCAAGAATCGTCCCCGATGCGAAAAAATTAAACGAAATTACCTATGACGAAATGCTTGAACTGGCTTCCCTCGGTGCGAACGTTCTGCATAACCGTTCGGTTGAGCTTGCAAAAAAGTACAGAGTCAATCTTGAAGTTAAATCCAGTTTCGAAAAAGTACCCGGTACGGTGGTTAAGGAGGAAATTAAAGTGGAAAGAATGTTAGTCAGAGGCGTTACCAGAGATAACGATGTCGCAAGAATTGCCATCATGGGCGTGAAGGATGAACCCGGAATCGCATTCCGTATCTTCTCGCTCCTGAGTAAACATAAAATCAATGTGGATATCATCCTGCAGTCCATCGGCAGAGACAATAAAAAAGATATCTCCTTTACGGTCAGCGAAGGCAGTGCCGACGAAACAATGGACATCATTCAGCAGAATATGGAAATGATCGGTGCGGAAAATGTGACTTGCTCCAAAGAATTTTCCAAAGTATCGATCGTCGGTGCCGGCATGGTCAATAATCCCGGCGTTGCCGCTATGATGTTTGAGGCACTGTTCGATGTTGGAGTCAACATTCATATGATTTCAACTTCTGAAAGTAAAATTTCCGTTCTTGTCAAAAAGGCCAACGCCGAAAAAGCGGTCCGCGCCATTCACAACAAGTTCGATTTTACAGAATAATTCAGTTTGCCGTAGTTTCTTCCGGAACTGCGGCAGTTGTGTAATTGCTTTGATTTAGGAGGACGCGGACTCATGCGTAAACATTGGCTTCATTTATCCGCGCCGGAATTGGAATCCCTTTTGCATACAAGCGTTTTGCACGGCCTTTCGCACGAGGAAGCCGACAGAAAATATGCACAGCAGGATCCGGACAAATCCAAATCTTTTCCGTTTGTCCGTGCGTTTTGCGCCCAGCTGGCGGCGCCCTTAAACGTACTGATTCTGCTTGTATCTATCTTTTTGATTGCGGCACACTTTATCCCGCAGGGCTGCTTCCTTTTGGCGGCGCTTATCATAAAAGGCGTATACCTTGCCTGGCAGAATCTGCGCTTTTGTGCGTATGTTCGAAAACGGCGGAAATTTCATATCCCGAATGTGACCGTCATCCGAGACGGCACGCGGCAGGAGATACCTGCCACCCGTGTGCTGCCCGGCGATCTTTTAGAACTGCATACCGGAGATACGGCGTATTTTACGGTGAAAATTGTCACCGATTCCGGTTTGATTCTTTTGCCGCCCGACGCTTCTGCACAGTATCAAATCTCAGACGCGGATAAAAACAGACCCTTTCTTTTACCCGGTATGCGGGTTGCTTTCGGCACCGGACAGGGGATTGTCCTGAAAAATGACTTCCTTTTGCCCTGGTCCGCAAAAAAAATACAAGATAAAAAATTCAAAAAAGTTGTTTGGATTGGCAGTGCGGCAGCCGCGCTGGTCTGCGCACTGCTGGTGCCGCTGTTTTTCTTAAAAGGCATGCCGCCTGCCGAGGCATCGGTGCTTGCCCTTTGTATGTTTCTGGCAGTCTGTCCCGCTGATCTTGCGGGGGCTGCGGATTTTTGCGGCAAGCAGGCACGCATGCGTGCCGGCAAAGCCGCGTTCCTGTCTGAAAAACAGATTGAAAATCTGGCGCAGGCAGACACATTGGTACTGCGCGAGCACCAGGTCGTTTCATCTAAGGTGCAGTTTTGCCGTATTGTTACGCAGTATGCCGCATTTGATATGACGGCGGACGATTTTCCGCAAAAAGATGTACCCGTCCTTAAAATGATGCAGGAGATGGCGGTGCTTTGTACGCAGGCGAAAATGGAAAACGGCCTGTTTTCCGGGGCGCCGGACGAATGTGCTTATATAAGGGCCGCCGCACAGCATGGCATTTATAAGGAAACGCTTACCGAAAAGTTTCCGTATGCGTTTATCCGGCCGGCTGAAAAAGAACTGACGGCAGGGGTGCGCATCCCGGACGGCATCCGCCGCATTTGCAGAGGTGACCCCGAAGCGCTGTTCCCGCTTTGCGCCGCCTTTATGGCAGACGGAAAGCTTTTAAAATGCAATGACGAAGTGAAAGCCGCGCTTATGGAAAAATACGACGCGCTCCGGCAGGAAGGTTTAATGGTTTGCGCGCTGGCATTCAGCGACAATCCCATAGACGCAGACCCCCGGCAGCCCAATCTGATTTTTCTCGGCTTTTTAGCCTGCAGCTATCTGCCGCACCCGGAGGGGCTTGCCTTTATACAAACCTGCGCGCACATGCAGATCCAACCGGTACTGCTTACCCGGATGGACGCGCCTGAAGCCGCCGCGGCTGCCCGGTTTTATACCCAAAATACAACCGTATGCACCGGTGCGGAAATTGCAGATATGTCCGACCGCAAGCTTCAAGATACCATTTTAAAAACAAATGTTTTCGGCGGCCTTTCTGCCGAGCAGGAAACGCGTGTTCTGCAGGCATTTGAGCGGGCAGGGAAGAAAACCGTTATGCTGGTACATACCCCGGAAGATCTGCGCCTTTGTGCGCACACGCATGCAGCCGCTGCCGCATCCGACGCGCCCGAAATCGTTCGGGCAGGCTGTGCCGGTGCGGTGACCGAGAATGAGGACCTTCCTGATCTTTTGCAGGCGGCAGCTTGTATATGTGCGAACACAAGACGTGCGTTCTGGCAGGGGATGGCGGTAAAGGGCGGCATACTGCTGTTTTCT
>CALXJH010000035.1 GCA_944388555.1 uncultured Clostridia bacterium | reverse complement strand
AGTGACAGCTTTTTTTTTTTTTTTTAAGAAATATACAAAAGAAGCATCATTATATCGCCCGTTCCTATCGACTGGGTTCTTCCAAACAAACTGAATGCTTTTGCTTATTTCTGAATAAATAAAATAGTATACGGAAGACAAGCCTCGTTCGAAAAGGTTTGTCTGTGTGATGAAATAATCCGCTGTGATATTGAAGAGGAAAATTCGCTTATGTCTGCTGCAAGAAAACTGGGATATGAAATATTCCGAACCAATAAGCCGTGCGAAAAATCAAGTGCGGTATTCGCCGTAAACAAAAGCAACAATGCATTTTGGCTTTCTTTGTATAACCGAAACACCGCAGAAGAATACTCTCTTAAATTTCCTCCTGGAGCCCCTGTTTTTATCGGTACCGAAACTACGATAAAAAACGGATATTCAACATATCATTTTTCGCGCGGAGGGCATCTGGAGTGCAGATTATTCGTTAAACAGTGCTGCGGGACTGTTTCAGTAAAGGAATATGTTTCGGTTAACAATGCAGTGAGAAGAAGAATTTTGGTGCGAGGATTAAAAAACGCTACTGTATATTTTTTTCCGGAAGGCTATTGCGTTGATAAGTGCAAGGTGAGCCGACAAACATCAGACAGCGGTGACGGAACACCGACCTATCTTGACGATTGGGCTGTACAAGATGACGAATACGGAAGATATATGATTGCGGAAAATATCACGGGGAACTTGGTGTTTCACATGCCTCGCAAATCGTTTTTAGAAAAAGGCGGTACATTATGAAGGTCTCAGATAAATTGAATATGGATTTTGAAGGCTTGAAGAAAAACGGCGCAATAAACATCATCGCGCTTGGCGACAGCGTAACGCACGGTGCATTCGCCTTGGGTGAATTTGATTACAACATAATATATTGAAGGAAAAAATAAACAAAGAAAGGAACTACATTCCCGTAAATATGATTAACAGTGGAATCGGCGGAGACACAGCTGTTGGTGCGCTTGAAAGACTGGAACGGGATGTTTTTTCACACAAGGGGGTGTCTGTTATGATTGGTGATGAAGTTGTTGCTTTATTTGATGCATATGTTACAGTGGATAAACATCAGGCAGTAATCAAGTTGCTTGAGGTATGTTTAAATCATGAACAAACGCTAACAGATAAAGAAAAATGCTGGGCAATTTGGAATATCTCTGACAGATTTGCTATGTTAAGAAAAGCGCATCAGCTGTTGTTAAACCATAAGCGATTTGAAAAGCAGTTACTTAATATGGAGCCTAAATATCTGCATTGGATAGTCAGTGATGGAACACAAAAACTAACTTTGATTGTTGGAGGCTATGAAAAATATTGGAATAACTTATATAAATATGCGTGTGAGAATTGTCCAAAAATCAACGAAAATGCTATTATCAGATTTGAGTCACACAGGGCGAGTGTTCCAATACCAATGGCAGTAGAATACAAGGCTGACAAAAATCATGCCATGTTTTCACTTGAAAATTTAAAAAGCACTTTAAAAGAACTGAAAGGTAGTTCAAATGAATTGTTTTACGAACTTACTTATTATACACAAATTTTTGCTTGCTACAATTTTTTTAAAGAAAATTTTAAACCGTTTCTGGATCCGGCAAATGAAAGTTTTAAAAAATTACTTCCATATTTAAATACGGACAACCATGCGGCGTATGCGGATGGCAAACACCATTTACTGGGTTCATGGGATCAGTTAAACCAACCTCGTTCGCCATATAATCAAGCGACATGTGCAATTCATAATTATATTATTCAGCTAATAAATGCGAAAGAATTTAAATTAGCACTTCAGTGTTATGATAAAATCAAAATTTTTGATTTAAATTATGGGCGTTATTTTGACAGTAAAATAGAATTTGCTAAAAAAAGTGTATAAGAAGAGAAATTTATCTTTTCATTTATACAAAAATAATACGCGCTTTTTTTGGTTATATTTTAAAAAAATAAGTTGGTCCGATTATTGATTATTCCCGTATTCCTCGTTTTAAACGTCATTTAAGAAGAATAAAATTGTTGTATTGACAATAAAACTGTTTTATGATAGAATTTCCTCAAAAAAGTGAGTGGGGAATAATTATGGTTTATTTGCCGCCAATAAAGAAAAATGCAACCTATGATTTACCACATTTTCCAACAAAAATGCAGGCTGTTATTTTCAGATGCTGGGAATCTGTTCCAGCAGAGAGAATAGCTAAAGTGCTCGAAACAAATGTTGAAACCGTTACTCGTTTGGCGTTTGATATGGGACTCAAACCACAGAAAGACGTCTCCGATTGGATAGAGAAAGGATATATTTCTATTTTAAGAAATGTGTGGCAGATATTGCCATACCAACAGATTATGCAGCTTTTAGACTGGGATGAAGAGCGACTAAGCTATGTGTTAAAAGAGGATGATTTTCTCAATGTTAAGTTCGGCTGGTTTAAGTTTGATTGTGAAAAAGTAGTCTATAAGCCTTTGACAGCTTGCCAAATTACAGAAACGGAACGAATTAGAAATATTATCGAACAATATGACAAACCAAGGAATGCAGAAAAGGCATTATACTTTTTC
>CALXJH010000034.1 GCA_944388555.1 uncultured Clostridia bacterium | reverse complement strand
AGAGGAAAAAGTAAAACAATATGGAAATATTGTTGTCTGCGTATCGGAAGGTCTGCGTTTTTCGAACGGCAACTATGTCTGTGAAACCAATGCAAACGGCTTAACAGATGTATTTAATCACAAAAATTTAAGCGGTACGGCTAAATTTTTAGAAATGCAGGTCAGAGAACATTTACACTTTAAAGCCCGTGCGGTAGAATTGAATGTTTGTCAGCGCTGCGCCGCACATTTATCCTCCCTCACAGATTTAAAAGAAGCGGAAAAAATCGGCTATGACGCTGTTTTATTTGCATTAGCCGGTAAATCGGGTGAAATGATGGTGTTTGAGAGAATTTCAAATACGCCTTACTCCCTGAAAATCAATTCAGTACATATTAAACAAACCGCAAACTTAGAAAAATTAGTTCCTTTAGACTGGATTACAGAAAATGATGTCAAACAGGAAATGATTGATTATTTATTGCCGTTAATTCAGGGGGAGCCCACTATTTTGTACGAAAACGGTCTTCCTTTACACATTCAAAGATGATGGTATCTGATTGCAGGATCAGAAAAGGAGAAAGCCATGAATTTTGGAAAAGCAAAAAAAATACTCATTTTTTTATTTTTGTTTTTAAATCTGTTTTTGATATTTCAGCTCACGCAGCTTTCAAATAACGAAACATCTTTAAATACGGATTCCATTGATAAAACAATTGCTTTATTAAATAAAAATAATATTTCAGCAGATGAAAAAAATATTCCAAAACATATTGAAATTTTAGATTTTTTAGAACTTTATAATCCTTTAACCAATATAGGTGAATTTTCTGAAAAAATTAATCAAGAATTAAAGCAAGTCAATAACCAGTTTTCTCTATCTCTTAATTTAAAAATTGAAAAGGAAACCCCTGAAGAAATTATAAAAAAAATACAGGCGGCCGGATTTAAAAATTACGCTTTTTCTTTTCAACAATCCTTTGAAAACCCGGTCACGGGAGAGAAAAAATATTATTTTAATCAGGTCCACAATGGTTTTGCTATCAACGGCGCAACCGTTTGTGCAGATGTAAAAAACAATACAATCACTGCACTTTCCGGAAACGTTTATGATGTTTTGCGCGTAAATTACACCGAATATACAATCATTTCACCGCTGCATATTTTAATTGACATTGCATCTTCCTATCAAGGAAACGGTGCAACTTTAAATGCAATCGAGCAAGCTTATTATATACCATCCGAAAATAAAAATTTTCAGAATTTAACCGCCATTCCTTGTTATATTATTGACATTGACAGCCATCTTTTTTATTATGACGCAGTAACAGGCGATTTTCTTCTGATGATCAGCAAAGACGGCATTGTTTTCAATGAAAAACAAACCGCCTTTTCCTTGTTATAATTCATATTCTTTATATTTATATAAGTAGAAATTTATTTTTTTGTAATTTTAAAGAAATTTCTATCATTTGTTTTTAGCGTTTATAAATCAAAAATCCCTGTTATTTTTTAATAAAAGCTCTTGCTATATGAACAAAAACGTGGTATAATATTGATGAATAATTAGCGTTATTTTTTTGTTTTATAACAGATCTTTTGAAGGAGTAATTTTAGAATGGATTTCAATCAAAAAAAATGGGAAGATATATGTGAGCGTATTCGTCTTTCGAATATGCTGCAACCCTTTCAATATGATACATGGATTGCACCCATCGAGCGGGTGCATTTTAAAGAAAAAATACTGTATATCTGGGCGCCGAGTCCCATTGCTGTAAAAGCGATTGAAAACAGTTATCTGCATATTATCAAAGAATTTGTTTTTAAAGAAACAAAAAAAGAATATGAAATCAAAGTGCTCGCGCCGGGAGAAGAAATGCCGGCATCCGAAAATACCATTTCTTTGAAAAATGACAATACCGCAGCAAAAGACTATAATTTAAATCCAAAATACACATTTAACACCTTTGTTGTGGGAAGTTCGAATAAACTTGCACATGCTTACTCCTTATCGGTTGCAGAAGTTCCGGGAGAACGCACCTATAATCCTCTGTTTATTTATGGCGGCGCCGGGCTTGGGAAAACCCATTTAAGCCAGGCGATCGGACACTTTATGAAAGACAGAAACAGCAGCGCAAACATTATTTATGTGGCTGCTGAAACCTATACAAATGAATATATCAATTCTCTTCAAAACAAAACAACAGAACGTTTTCGCGAAAAATACAGAAATGCAGATCTATTAATCGTAGATGATATTCAATTTATCTCAGGCAAAGAAGCAACCATTACAGAATTTTTTCATACTTTTAATGAATTATATCAGAAAAACAAACAAATTGTTTTAACCTCTGATCGTCCGCCGAAACAATTAAAAAATATTGATGAGCGTCTCGTTTCCCGTTTCAACTGCGGCATTACCTGTGACATTACCAAACCAGACTATGAAACACGGTTTGCGATTTTAAAAAATAACTGTATGGCTGCAGGCGTTTCTTTTGACGACGAGATTTATGCTTTTATTGCCAAAAATGTCAAATCCAATGTAAGAGAGTTAGAAGGCGCTTTAAACAGGATTATTGTTTATGAAAAATTAAAAATAGAGCCGCTTACATTATCGGTCGCCGAACGCATTTTAAAAGATTTTGTGTTTACAGAAAGCGACAAAAATATTACATACAGCATGATTAAACAGGAAGTGGCAAACTATTTTGGCATTGATGTCGATGACATTATGGGAAAGAAAAAAATAAAAAATATTGTAACTGCCCGTCAAATTGCCATGTTCATTGCTTTTAATAAAGTAAAAAATACCAATGTAACAACCGTGGCGCGTGAGTTTGAAAGAGATCATTCTACGATATCGCATGCGGTAGAAAAAATCAGCGCAGCTATGGGAGAAGACGAAGAAATTTCCACCGCAGTCCGTGACATTATTTCAAAGCTTACAGACGATTGATTTTTCCACCATGAGGATAAGTTATGGTGGACAAGGGTTATTTTTGTGGACAGGTTATTTTTGTCCTTTTTTGTCGTCGTGGAACACATCCACTTGTCAACTGTTTTTTTAGCGGTATGAAACAGAAAGACTGACTTTTCCACAAAATTCCCCGCTATATAATAATGATAACTATAAATAAAAGATAGATTTATATAAAGGTGTGTGAAACAATGAAATTTACATGTAATAGGGACGATTTGTTAGATGCAATCACGAAAGCAGAAAAAGCAGTAGCGGCAAAATCTGTGATTGCGGTTATGGAAGGCATTTTAATCGAAACAGGTCATGGAGAGGTAAAACTGACCGGTAATGACTTAAGTTTAGCCATTGAGGCCACGTTTCCCGCAGATATAGAGGAATCTGGCAGAATCGTTTTAAATTCCAGAATGTTTTCTGAAATTATACGGAAAACAGGAGATATAAATATTCATTTTTGGGCACAGGAAAATGAAAAGGTAACCATTACTTCCGGTTTTTCCGTGTTTGAAATTGCAGGTCTTGCGGCAGATGAATTTCCGTCCGTTACCAATTTTGAAGTGGATAAAAAAATAAAGATTTCTTGTCATACACTGCGTTCTATGATTAAGCAGACCATTTTTGCAACATCTAAAGATGAAAAAAATCCGATACTTACCGGAATTTTATTTAAACCGGAAGGTGAACGGTTGTCTTTAGTGGCAGTAGATAAATTTCGGTTTGCCATCCGCAGGGAAAATGTAACAGAATCGGATGTAACGGAACAGTTTGTTGTTCCTTTTAAAACATTAAGCGAACTGCTTAAAATTTTAGGGGATGAAGGAGATGTTGAAATCTATCCTTCTGATAATTTTATCTTATTCGTTTTAGATGACTGTAAAATCTATTCCCGTGCCATTGAGGGAGAATATATCAAATATGAACATATTCTTGAAACCAAAAATACTATTCGATGCAAGGCAAAAAACAGCAGTCTTTTAAATACTTTTGAGCGTGTTTCTCCGCTTATAAATATGGAAACCATTAAAAGTCCTGTTAAAATTAAGATTGAAGGCGACCATCTTATTATCGATTGTGCGACACTTTCCGGTAAAGTGCATGATGAACTCGTTGTAGAAAAATTGATCGGAGAAGATTTAGAGATTGGTTTTAACAATCGTTATTTGCTGGATGCGTTTAGTGCGATTGAAACTGACGAAATCTATGTGGAATTTTCAACACCGCAAAGTCCGATTAAAATTATACCAACCGAAGGAGATCGTTTTGTTTATTTGATTCTCCCGGTTCTTTTGAAAAGATAATGGTTATTTCAATTGGCGAGAACACATTGGTGCATACAGAAGATATTGTGGCTATTTTTGATATGGATTCTATTACCATCAAAGAAAGAGGAAAATATATATTTAATCTTGGGAAAGAGAAAATTGTGAATATTGATAGTCAAAATTTACCTCGCTCTTGTGTGGTTGTATGTGAAAATGGAGAAAATACCATCTATATTTCACCTGTCAATTCCATCACTTTACAAAAACGCGTGGCAGACAGCACCATAAAGAAGGGAAATTTTTTATAATGCAGATAGAAAGGCTATTATTGAAAAATTTCAGAAATTATAAAGAAGAAAACATATGTTTTTCTCCCGGTGTTAATATGATATACGGCGATAACGGGCAAGGAAAAACAAATATAGCGGAAGCAATTTACCTTTTTTCAACAGCGAGAAGTCATCGAACCGCAAAAGAAAGAGATATGATTCCATTCGGACAAAAAGAGGCAAACATAACGCTTTTTTTTAAAACAAAAAAAAGAGATATGAAAGCAAATTTCCGTATCTTTCAGGAACATGCGCATGAAATTTCTATAAACGAAGTAAAAAAAATCAAGAACAGTGAGCTGATCGGTTGTTTTCAGGCGGTTATGTTTTCTCCAGAGGATTTTTCTTTTATTAAAGAAGGTCCTTCCGAACGGAGAAAATTTATGGATATTGCGATATCCCAAATCCGTCCGCAGTATTTTAAGAAACTTTCTGAGTATAATCGGTATTTAAAAAGTAAAATGAAAGCGTTAAAACAACCAGAATATTTTCCTATGCTGGATGTATATAATCATAAAATTTCGGATATCGCGGCGGATATTATTTTGTACAGGCAAGAATTTATTCAAAGAATCGCGCCTAAAATCAATCAGATCAATCAACAAATAACCAAAACAGAAGATATATTGGAGGTAGAATACGAAAGCTGTATTCCTTTTTCAAACGATAAAAATAAAATGCATCATGAACTTGTACAAAAATTAGAAAAAAGCAAAGATCGAGAAATAAAGGAAAAGGCTTGTTTGATAGGCCCGCACAGAGAAGATTTGAAGTTTTATCTGAATGAACAAAGTCTTAAGGATTTTGGATCGCAGGGACAAATGCGTACCGCTGTTCTTGCCGTAAAAATGGCACAGGCGGAAATTATATTGCAAGATTTCGGTGAGTACCCCGTTTTGATATTAGACGACATTCTATCCGAATTGGATGCAACACGCAGAAAATATCTGCTGAATGAAATCAGAGGAAAGCAAGTGATTATTACCGGAACGGACAAAGCGAATTTCGGTAAAAGAAAAGATACAAAACTAATGAAAGTGGTAAATGGAAAAATTATAGAGTAGGAGTGATAAAATGGAACCTGTTCAGAACAATAACGAATATGGTGCAGAACAAATACAGGTGCTGGAAGGATTGGAAGCTGTCCGTAAAAGACCGGGCATGTATATAGGATCCACCTCCGAAAGAGGTTTGCATCATTTGGTGTATGAAATTGTTGACAATGCCATAGATGAGGCACTGGCAGGATATTGTAAAAACATCTATGTGACGATCAATAAAGACAATTCAGTCACTGTTGAAGACGACGGGCGCGGTATTCCGATCGGTATTCATCCAAAAATGGGAATCGATACGGTAGAAGTTGTCTTTACAATTCTGCACGCCGGCGGTAAATTCGGCGGCGGTGGGTATAAAGTGTCCGGCGGGTTGCATGGCGTTGGTGCATCGGTTGTAAACGCACTCTCCGAATGGCTCACGGTCGAGGTATATAAAGACGGAAAAATATATAAGCAAACATATCATCGCGGCATACCGGATGCAAAATTAAAAGAAGTGGGAACAACCGAAAAGCAGGGAAGTAAAATCACTTTTATGCCGGATGCGCAGATTTTTGATACCACTGTTTTCGATTATGCCGTATTGCTGAAAAGAATGCGGGAACAGGCATTTTTAAATGGCGGCGTTCGTATTGTTCTAACAGATAAAAGAGAAGGACAGGAAAAAGAAACCGTACTGCACTATGAAGGCGGTATCTCGTCTTTTGTAGAATATATCAATGCCAATAAAGAGACCATTCATGAAAATGTTATTTACATGAAGATGGAAAAAGAAACCTGCATGGTAGAAATCGCTATGCAGTATAACGATACCTATGATGAAATTATTTTGACATTTGCGAATAATATTCATACAACTGAAGGCGGTACACATGAGACCGGATTTAAAAACTCTTTAACGCGTATTTTAAATAACTGGGCGCGGAAAAATAATGTGCTTAAGGATAAAGATAAAAATCTTTCCGGTGAAGATACAAGGGAAGGATTAAGCGCGGTTGTTTCCGTTAAATTGCAGGAAGCACAGTTTGAAGGACAGACCAAAACAAAGCTTGGAAATGCCGAAATAAAGGATTTAGTAGAATCAGCAATGAATGAAAAATTTGCTGCCTTTTTAGAGGAAAACCCAGCAGTTGCAAGGGCGATTGTGGAAAAGAGCGTGAACGCTTCCCGAGCAAGAGAAGCAGCAAGAAAAGCAAGAGAATTAACCAGAAGAAAATCTGCTTTAGACGGCTCAAAACTCCCCGGAAAACTGGCGGATTGTTCGGATCGTAATCCTGAAAATACTGAAATTTATATCGTGGAAGGTGATTCTGCGGGCGGTTCTGCAAAACAGGGACGAGACCGCTCCTTTCAGGCGATTCTTCCTCTTTGGGGAAAAATGCTGAATGTAGAAAAAGCCCGTGCAGATAAAGTGTATGGAAATGATAAGTTAACACCTGTTATTACAGCGCTTGGCGCAGGTATAGGCGAAGATTTTGATATTGAAAAACTCAGATATCATAAAATTATTATTATGGCCGATGCGGATGTAGACGGATCACATATCCGTACGCTGTTATTAACCTTCTTTTTCCGTTTTATGCGTCCGCTTGTAGAAAATGGGTATGTGTACTTGGCACAGCCGCCGCTTTATAAAGTGTACAAAGGAAAACAGGAAAAGTATGCTTATAATGATGCACAGCTTGCACAGCTTTTGGAAGAATTTGGAGAAGGTGCTAAAATTCAGAGATACAAAGGCTTAGGTGAAATGCAGCCTGAACAGCTTTGGGATACAACCATGAATCCTGAAACAAGAACCATGCTGCGTGTAGAATTAAATGACGCGATTGAAGCGGATAAAATCTTTACAATTTTAATGGGGGATAAGGTAGAACCCAGACGAGAATTTATAGAAGAAAATGCACAATATGTTGTAAACCTCGATATTTAAGGGAAAGGAGGAAACAGAAATGGAACAGGAAAATCATAAACAAAATATTATCAATGTTGATTTAAATAAAGAAATGAAAAAATCGTATATTGATTATGCGATGAGTGTTATTGTGTCCAGAGCGCTGCCGGATGTAAGAGATGGATTAAAACCGGTACACAGAAGAATTATTTATAACATGTATGAAAGCGGTTTGACTCCGGATAAACCATACCGAAAATGTGCAACAACCGTCGGAGACGTGTTGGGTAAATACCATCCGCACGGAGACGCAGCTGTATATGATTCTTTAGTGCGTATGGCGCAGGATTTTTCTTTGCGTTATCCTTTGGTAGACGGACATGGTAACTTCGGTTCTGTAGATGGCGATCCGCCGGCGGCTTATCGTTATACAGAATCCAGAATGCAGAAAATTTCTCTTGAAATGGTACGGGATATAGAGAAAAATACGGTAGATTTTGTGCCGAATTTTGATGAGCATTGTGAGGAACCATCGGTATTGCCCTCAAAAGTGCCGCAGCTTTTAATTAACGGATCATCAGGTATTGCGGTTGGTATGGCAACCAATATCCCGCCGCATAATTTGGGAGAAACCATTGATGCGGTGATTGCACTGATTGATAATCCGGAAGCAAGCATTGACGAATTGATGGAGTATATTAAAGGACCTGATTTCCCAACAGGTGCAATTATAATGGGAAAAAGCGGTATACGTGCTGCGTATCACACCGGCCGCGGAAAAATCATTATGCGTGCCCGTGCAGAGATAGAGGAAGAGGCAAACGGACGTCAAAAAATTATTGTAACTGAAATTCCGTATCAGGTAAATAAAGCGCGTTTAGTAGAAAAAATCGCAGATTGCGTAAAAGAAAAAAGAATTGAAGGAATCTCCGATTTGCGGGACGAATCAGACAGAGAAGGCATGCGTATTGTGATCGAATTAAAACGGGATGCCATCGGTTCTGTCGTGCTCAATCATTTGTATAAAAATACCCAAATGCAAGAAACTTTCGGCATTATTATGCTTGCTTTGGTGGACAATCAGCCAAAAGTTTTAAATTTAAAAGAAATTCTCGAACAATATATTTTACATCAGAAAAATATTATTGTACGCCGCACAAAATTTGACCTTGAAAAAGCAGAAAACAGAGTGCATGTTTTAGAAGGATTAAAAATCGCAACCGATCATATTGATGAAGTGATTTCAATTATCCGCAGCAGTTATGATGATGCTAAAGAACGTTTGATGGAGCGCTTCTCTTTATCAGAAATACAGGCAAAGGCAATTTTGGATATGCGCTTGATTCGTCTTTCCGGCCTCGAAAGAGAAAAAGTAGAAGCAGAAATAGAAGAACTGAAAATCAAAATCGCAGATTTGAAATCTATTTTAGCAGACGAAAATAAAATTTTCGGAATTATTAAAGAAGAACTCAGCGAAATTAAAGAAAAATACAATGATCCGCGTCGGAGCGAAATTGCAAATGTGATTGATGAAATTGATGACGAAGATCTGATTGCAGACGAAGAAAATGTGGTAACATTAACGCATTTTGGTTATGTGAAAAGACTTGCCTCCGATACCTACCGCAGCCAAAAACGCGGTGGTAAAGGAATTGCCGCGCTTGCTACAAGAGAAGAAGATTTTGTAGAAAACTTATTTGTATGCAGAACCCATGACTATATTTTATTCTTTACAAATTTAGGAAGAATGTATCGCTTAAAGGCGTATCAGCTGCCCGAGGCAAGCAGACAAGCAAAGGGTACTGCAATTGTAAACTTATTGCAGCTCATGCCAAACGAAAAAGTCACAACTGTTATTCCAATTACCGAATTTACAGAAGGACATTATCTTACCATGATCACCAAAAACGGTGTGATTAAAAAAACAGCGCTCTGCGACTATGATACCAACAGGAAGGGCGGATTATACGCAATTTCTTTGAACGAAGAAGATGAACTGATTAACGTTAAACTGACAGATGGAAATAATCAGGTATTTGTGGTTACACATGAAGGAAAATCCATACGCTTCGAAGAAACAGATGTACGCCCCATGGGAAGAACGGCGCATGGCGTTCGTGCAATTGATCTTGCGGAGGATGATTTTGTGGTCGGTTCTGCAATTTTAGATGGAAATGCAGAACTTCTTCTGGTAACCGAAAATGGACTGGGTAAAATTACGCCTTCCGAAGAATATAAAATACAATCCCGTGCAGGAAAAGGTGTTAAAACATATAAAATTACCGAAAAGACCGGTAAACTGGTTGGCGTTAGGGCGATTGAGCAGACAGACGACATCATGCTCATTACCTCCGGCGGAACCATTATACGTACGGCGGTAAGCGGAATATCCAGAATGGGCAGAGCAACCCAAGGCGTTATGCTGATGCGCCTGAATCCAGATGAAAAAATTGTATCGATCGCGCAGGCACAACACGAAGACGAAGAAGAAAACGAACAACCCGAATCCTAAAAAAAACTAGCATAAACGCCTTTTTATAGGCGTTTATGCTAGTTTTTGTTTTCAATTTTTATAGAAAAATGTGGTATAAAATACTTGCAAATCATGTAATATTTCGATATAATAAATATATTATTTTGATTAGATAAGAACCCTAATCCTAAAAGGAGGAAAGACAATGGGGCTGAAAACCTTTAAAGGCGGTGTACATCCGAAAGACGAAAAATTTAGAACAAATAAAGTTTCGGTCACACCGCATATAGCCGCAGAAGAGGTTATTATACCGCTCAGACAACATATTGGTGCGCCATGCAAGCCAATAGTAAAAGAAGGCGACACGGTCTTAATGGGACAAAAAATAGGTGAACAGACGTCTTTTATTTCTGCGCCAGTGCATGCGTCTGTTTCAGGTACTGTGGTTGCCATACGTCCGTATCCGCATCCCGGCGGCGGTGAAGAAATGAGTGTTTTTATCCAAAATGACGGCTTAGATACTTTATCTAAAGATATAAACGCATGGAATTTGGAGATGGTGCCTTCTAAAGTTAAGGCATACATCCAGGCATTGCAGCCGAAAGAAATTGTGGAAAAGGTAAAGGAAGCGGGAATAACCGGCATGGGCGGCGCCGCGTTTCCAACACATGTCAAATTAACGCCGCCGCCTGAAACACCGATTGATACCGTTCTTATAAACGGCGCGGAATGTGAACCGTATTTGACATCGGATCATCGGCAAATGCTGGAAAACACACAAAAGGTTATCGTTGGTGCGTTAATGATTGCAAAAGCCGTTTCGGCAAACAAAATCATTATTGCAATAGAAAACAATAAACCCGATGCAGTCGCGGCAATGCAGCAGATTTGTCAGGACTATGAAATGACAGAAGTCGCAGTTTTAAAAACAAAGTATCCACAGGGAAGCGAAAAACAACTGATACAGGCTACAACAAAACGCCAGGTGCCTTCCGGTGGTCTTCCGGCAGCGGTTGGTGTGATTGTGAATAATATAGATACTTGTATCGCGGTCGCAAATGCGGTAGTCAGAAATATGCCTCTGATTGAAAGAGTTGTCACTATTTCCGGGGATGCGGTTAAAAAACCTGCGAATATGTCTGTACGTATCGGAGTGAAATTCTCAGAATTATTTGAGGCAGCCGGCGGGTTTATAGAAGAACCTAAAAAAATTGTTATGGGCGGCCCTATGATGGGTATTGCACAAACCAACATAGATGTGCCGGTTATCAAAGGAACTTCTGGAATTTTGGCATTTAAACAACCTCCGACATATGGGAAAGAAGAAGGTTCTTGTATTAAATGCAGCAAATGTGTCCAGGTTTGTCCTATGCGACTGATGCCAAATTATTTAAGCGTGTTTTCACAGAAAAAAAATATTGACAAGTTAAAGGAATATCATATTATGGATTGTATGGAGTGCGGATGTTGTTCTTTTATCTGCCCGCAGCGAAGATTTATGGTACAGCATATCAAAGCGGGAAAAGCACTTGTTAAACAGAAAGGATAGAAAAAAATGCAAAATAAACTTATTGTTTCCTATGCGCCGCATATCCGGACAGAGCAAGCAACACCTATAATCATGCGAGATGTAGCGATAGCACTTCTTCCCTCTGTATTGGTAGGTATTTTAGCGTTCGGCGTGCAAGCACTGTTTATGACACTCATTTGTGTGATTTCAGCCGTGTTTTTTGAGTACATATGGTGTAGATGGACAAAAAAAGAATTAACGGTGCATGATGGATCTGCTGTGGTAACCGGCATACTGATTGCCATGAATGTGCCGCCCTCTGCGCCGCTCTGGATTGGTATTGTGGGCGCGGCTTTTGCCATTATAATTGTAAAGTGTTTTTTCGGAGGCATCGGACATAACTTTGTTAACCCCGCACTTGCAGCAAGAGCTTTTCTCCTTTCTTGCTGGCCGGTTGCAATGACAACTTTTGCACAGCCTTCTTTTGGAAGCCTGATACAGACAACGCCGGTCATTTCTTCAGCCACACCGCTGGTCGCCGCAGAAAATACATATTCTTATATGGATCTGTTCTTAGGAAACT
>CALXJH010000033.1 GCA_944388555.1 uncultured Clostridia bacterium | reverse complement strand
CCTCATATCCGTTTGGATTATTGCTCTGCCATCTCCAAGAATCTGCACACATTTCTTTTATACCGTTTTTCGCTTCCCAGCCCAATTCATTTTTCGCCTTGGTTGCGTCTGCGTAACAAGTCGCAATATCACCGTCTCTGCGCGGCTTAATTACATAAGGTATTTTTACACCGGTTGCCTCTTCAAAATTATGCACAATGTCCAGAACACTATAACCCACGCCAGTTCCAAGATTATAAACGCACAGTCCGGCTTTTTCCTGAATTTTTTTCAATGCTTTTACATGTCCGTCTGCCAAATCGACTACATGAATGTAATCGCGAACACCTGTTCCGTCTGGTGTATCATAGTCATTGCCGAACACACCAAGCTCCTTTAATTTGCCTACGGCAACCTGCGTGATATAAGGCATCAGGTTGTTTGGAATACCATTTGGATTTTCACCAATCTTACCGCTTTTATGTGCGCCAATCGGATTAAAGTACCGAAGAAGAATAACATTCCATTCCTGGTCAGCAAATTGTATATCGGTTAAAATTTGTTCTAACATTGATTTTGTCCAGCCATAGGGATTGGTACATTGTCCTTTTGGACATTCTTCAGTAATAGGTATAAATGCAGGATTTCCATAAACAGTTGCTGATGATGAAAAAATAATATTTTTACAGTTATGTGCACGCATTACATCTACGAGTGTTAATGTACCTGCAATATTATTCTCATAATATTCCCACGGCTTATGCACAGATTCACCTACTGCCTTCAAGCCTGCAAAGTGGATAACCGCGTCAATATCTTCTTTTTCAAATATCTTTTCTAAAGCCACTCTATCTAAAATATCTGCTTTGTAAAACGGAACGTTTTTACCTGTAATTTCGGCAACACGTTCTAAAGATTTTTCACTTGAATTGCAAAGGTTGTCTACAACCACTACATCATAACCGGCATTCTGCAGTTCCACAACTGTATGACTGCCAATATACCCCGCTCCGCCTGTCACTAAAATTTTCATAAAGCACCTCCAAAAATTCAATATAGATATTATATAGGATTATTCGAAATAATTCAAGCTCTTTTTTCATCAGCCGGAAAAATAATTTGATTTTGTCTGCGTATTATATCCATAACTTCTATAGTTGCACATGTATGGGCATTCCATATATCCGCATTTTTTCCTTCATTTATCATACGGCAAAAAGCTTCTACTTCATAAAAAATATCCCACGGATGTACAGGAATGTTTGGTTTTTCTATTTTACCGTTGCGGTATTGAATTTGTATATCTGTTGGCAAACCCGGCGGTGAAAAAAGTATATTCCCTTCTTCCCCTTGTATTTCACACGGCAATTTAGAATCGGAAGTTTTAGAATAAAGAACTTCTCCTAAAAAATTATCGTATTCTAAAATTGCCGTTCCGCATGCATCAATACTGTCCTTAAGTCCGATGGAGGATGAAAAAACACGATTCGGTTTACCAAATAGAGAAATCATCAAATGCAATGGATAAACCCCTATATCCATTAAAGCACCGTTAGAGAGTTCCGGCCGGAACGCATTTTCAATGATGCCTTTTTTGAACCGGTCATATCGGGAGGAATATTGGCAATATATAAATAAAACATGCCGTATTTTCCCAATTTGTTTTAACTTTTCTTGAATATAATAATAGCCGGGTGAAAAAACAGGACGCATTGCCTCTAAAAATATGACTTTGTTTTCCTTTGCGGTTTCTATTAAATCTTGTACTTCGAATAAGTTGGAGCATGCCGGTTTTTCACATAACACATGTTTGCCGCTCTGCAGCATTTTTTTTGCCTGCGTATAGTGCAGTGCTGTCGGACTTGCAATATATACCGCTTCTGTATCCGATGCAGCTAAGGCATCTAAATCTGTGTAAATTTTCGCTGCGCCAAATTTATCCGCTAACAACCGTGCTTTTTCTTCAGAGCGAGAATAGACGCTATGAAGTGTAAATGCCGCGCAAAACTGTGCACCACAAATCATTTTTTCGGTTATCGGGCTTGTACCGATAGTTGAAAATTTTATTTTTTTCATAAGTTCCCCTTTACTTTTCCTGTTTCCGGTTTTATTATAATAACAATTTCATCATACATTTCCTATATTTCCCCGGTGTTACACCCATCTGTTTTTTAAACATCCTGATAAAATAGTTGGCATCTTTGAATCCGGTTTCATAGGCTATTTCTTCAATTGTTTTTTCGGTTTCTTCCATTTGTTTTTTTGCCTGTTCTAAACGGCATTGCCTGATATAATCAGAAATCCCCCTACCGAAAGCATGAACAGAAATCTGATACAGCTTTGTCTTAGAAATATAAAAAACATTACACAGCTTCTTAACCGTAAGTTTTTCACCAAGATTTTCCTGTATATAATTCTTTAACTGGATGCTTAACACATCGGTGTGTTTTTTTATAATCCTATTAAAATACAAATAACTTGCACACATCGACATCATGCTTACAGCTGAATGAATATATGTTTCGGTTACACTTTGTAATTTTTTCAATGCTGCAGCCATTTCATCAAAATTCATTTCATATCGCTGTGCTGTTTGGTATATACATTTCATCACTTGACTCGATATAGCCTCGTTCAGCACCTGACCTAACATCAGATAACCAATCGTTACGCCGTTTTCAATAATTGGCGCGATCGCCTCTGTCAAATGCATATGGCAATTATATATATATGCTTTTCGCGTACGTTCACAGATGTCAAATGCATGGTGATCGCAGTACAGGCATTTCTTTGCCAGTGCTGTATTCGTTCGAACAAATGCACAAAACTCGGACATCATTTCCGGATAGGAATATAAAACTTTTCGGTCCGCATCATAGAGTACGATTTTCATGTGTGTGATATTGTAAAAATCAATTGCAGCCTTCTTTAGTTCCTCAATTGAAACAGCCAGCATATGTATTCTCCTTAAACCCAAAATGCTATTTTCGTGTACAATTACCTATTTCATTATACATGGATTTCGTGGTAAAATCAAGAAAAAAGAAAGGAAGTTTTTTAATGTGGTATAAAAATGCTTTCCGGCGTCACCTGTGTGATATGCACATAGATGACTGGAATCCGGAATTTCTCTCACAATTCAGCTCGGAAACCTATCTGAATAATTTAAAAACAGCAAAAATCCAAAATGCTATGATTTATTTTCAGTCTCATGTCGGCCTTTGTTATTACCCAACTAAATCCGGCAAAATGCACCAAGCATTTGTAGGAAAAGAGGATCAAATAAAACGGCTAACTGAGCTTTGCCATTCTGAAGGCATCAGCGTGACCGGATATTACAGCTTAATATACAATAACTGGGCGCATGACCAGCATCCGGAATGGAGAATCATAGGAAAAAACGGCTTATCTATGCGTCAGGCAGATATAGATGCACATAAAGATAGAATATTCCGCTATGGGCTTTGCTGTCCGAACAACCCGGACTACCGCGCTTTTGTTTCACAGCAAATTCACGAAATAGCAGACTATTTCACATTTGATGGTATGTTTTTTGATATGCTGTTCTGGCCACAGATGTGCCGCTGCGAAAGTTGCCGCAAACGCTGGCAAAAAGAAGTCGGCGGCAGCTTGCCCGAGTCTGAAAACTGGAACGATCCAGAATGGCTTTTGCATATACAAAAACGCCGGGAATGGATGGGCGAATTTGCAAACTGGGCGACGCAGGAATTAAAAACACTCGCGCCGCATGCCAGCGTGGAGCACAACTTTGCGTCTGCGGTCCTCCCTGAAGGAAAACTTGGCGTATCTGAATCTATAAACGAAGCCTGCGACTATACCGGCGGAGATTTATACGGCGGCATTATACAACAATCTTTTACCTGTAAATTTTATAAAAACATAACCAAAAATCAACCCTTTGAATACATGTTTTCACGCTGCGAGCCCGATCTGAAAAAGCATACCACTATAAAATCTGAAGATGTGATGCTAAGTTCCATGTTTTTGACCGCAGCACACCACGGCGCCACATTGGTCATTGACGCCATAGATCCGGTCGGCACAATGGATGCACGTGTATACGAGCAAATTGGCAAAACCTTTGCAAAAATTATTCCTTATGAAAATCAGCTTTGCAGTGGAAAAATGATAGAAGATATCGGTGTTTACTATTCTTTTAAGAGTAAATTCAACCCGCATAACGAGCCGTATACCAATCATGTATGTGCCTTGCATACTGTTGAACATTTCATCTATAACAACATCTGCTGCGGCATAACTGGAAGTTATCATTCCATTTTAGACTACAAGATTCTTGTTGCCTCCGCCTTAACCGATCAGGATCAGGAAGATTTTAATCGAATCATTCAATATGTTGAAAAGGGTGGAAATCTATATTTCAGCGGCGGCGATTGCACTGCATTACTCAAGACTTTCTTTAATGCACATATAACAAAACGCACCAAAGAAAGTACCGTGTATATTGCGCCAACTTCTTCGGTTGCGGACTGTTTTATGTATTTCAATGAAAAATATCCGCTGCCTTTTGAAGGAACGGCTCCAATTGTAGAAAACATGTCTGCAAACACCATCTTGGCCCATCTCACTTTGCCTTATACAACCATGAACAATGAAAAATTTGCTTCTATACATTCTAATCCTCCCGGGATTCAGACAACCATCCCGGCAATTGCATATAAAGAATTCGGAAAAGGAAAAGTTTTATGGTCGGCGCTGCCCATAGAAGGAGAATCTTCATCTGTATATCACAGCATCCTGCTGGATTTGCTGAAAAATGTATTCTGCTTTGAACCTACCATTTCTTCAAGCGCACCCAAAAATGTTGAAATTACCGCTTTCGAAGAAAAAAATGCAACAACCATCAATGCAGTGCTTCTAAACAGTGAATACAAAGCCCCTTCCATCGATTCGTTTGAAATTCTCTGCAAAACCCCACAGACACCGAAGGAAGTAACCCTTTTGCCTAATCATGAACCGATTCCTTTTGCGTATTCTAATGGTGTTGTATCCTTTAAAACAAGAAAACTTAATATTTTCGATATGTATAGAATTACTTATAAATAAAATTTTATAATGCGTTGATTTTGGCTCCTTCACTTTTATCCTCATGACTATTGACAAAAGCCAATATTTTTGTATAATATTTTAATTGAAGCTTAAACATGAAATTAAGGTAAGAAGGAACGCCGATGAAAAATATAACGATGTCTGATATTGCAAAGAAAACGGGGTTTTCAGTAAACACTGTTTCACACGCTTTAAACGATAAACCAGATATCTCACAAAAAACAAAAGATATCATTCGTAAAACTGCAGAAAAAATGGGCTATATTGCAAACACATCTGCCCAAACGCTGCGCTCTGGGAAAAGCAAATGTATCGCAATCATAGTAGGCGATATTTCCAATCCGCATTTTTCAATACTAATCAAGGAAATGCAAACGCGTCTGCACGCGTATGGATATGCTGCTATTCTATTTAATACCGATGAAGATGAAACATTAGAACGAATCGCCATTACCTCGGCATTAAGCAAAGGTGTAGACGGCATGCTGCTTTGTCCTGCACAGAAAAGCAAAAAAAACATTGAATTTTTAAAAACATTCGACATTCCATTTATTCTGTTTGGAAGGCGCTTTGAGGATATTCCCACAAACTTTGTCATCTGTGACGACGAAAACGGTGGATATACCGCTGCAGAATTTCTCTTGAACAGAAATCACAAGAAACTTTTATTTGTAAATGCGCCCAACTACATTTCAAGTGCCAAAGAACGTCTTGACGGTGCAGTACGCGCCGTCAAGGAACGTAATTTGCCTGCAGAAGTATTAAAATGTGCAGTTGTTTCCCCTACTGGTGCTGAAAAAGCCATTCCTGAAATTTTAAATATAAATTCGGACTGCACCGGTATCATTTGTTTCAGCGACTTAATTGCCATGCAGGTATGCTACTTTTTAAAGCAAAAAAATAAAAGTGTGCCGCGTGATGTTTCGGTTATTGGATTTGATAACATCGCATCAAAATTTAAATTTCCTTTAATGATAACTTCTGTTACATCTTCAAAAACCAAAATGTCTATTACTGCCGTAGAATATTTGATGCTTCTGATCAATAGTCCAAAATTAAATCATTTGCCTAACTATCAGAAAATCCTTTCTACTAAAATTGTCGAAAGAGAAAGCACCGAATTTTTTAATAAATAACCAAATGAATTTTTGAAAACGCTTGCAAACTGCAAGCGTTTTTTGTTTTTTTATAATTGTTATTGACAGTAAGCAGTTTATCAAGTATAATATTAACGTTAACATTTACGATAATGTAGAGCATAATAATTTAAATTTGTGCATTTCTTTACAAATACTCCAAAATATATTTTCGTAGGTCGTTCGAATGCAAGATCTGATTTTTGAAGGAGGCAGAACATGAAAAAAGAATTATTAGAATATATTGTATCCAAAAAACACCATGTTTTCCGAAGAGAAATTCCCGAACTTGAAAATATGGCTGAAATATTTAAGAGTCAAGGCTTGTCCTCTAAAGAAAGGATGACGCAACGTTTTGAACGCCTTTCTGAGCTGGAAACACCCGTATTGCTTGAAAATGAAAAAATTTGCTTTTTACGTACTATTAAAAATATTCCGGATATCTTTACCACTGATGAATGGCAGAAAATAAAAGAAAAACACTTTATTCATGAGCTGGGTTATATGTCAAACCTGTGTCCGAATTATGAAAAAGCGATTCGTGTGGGATTACTAGAAATACAAAAAGAAGCAGATGTTTATGGCAAACGTATCATTGACGCTATTTTCAAGCTCTCAGACCGCTATAAAGCCGAAGCGGAAAAGCAAGGCAAATGTGCGCTCTCGAAAATCTTAGAACGCGTTCCGCGTTATGGTGCTTCTTCTTTTTATGAGGCACTGCAATTTTTCCGGATCATACACTGTTCCCTGTGGCTGGAAGGAAACTACCACGTGACCATCGGTCGGATTGACCAATATATTTATCCTTACCTAAAAAACGATTTGGAAAAAGGAATCTATACACGTGAGACGGCACTGGAATTGCTCGAAGATTTTTTCATCTCCTTTAATAAGGACAGTGATTTATATCCCGGCGTTCAGCAGGGCGATAACGGACAAAGTATGGTTTTAGGCGGTGTAACCGCTGAAGGAAAAGATGCATTTAATCTTCTATCTGAATTATGCTTGGAAGCAAGCGGAAATTTATTGCTCATTGACCCGAAAATCAATTTACGTGTAAATAAGAACACACCTTTGGAAGTTTATGAAAAAGGTGCGGAGTTAACCAAAGCAGGTTTAGGATTCCCGCAATACTCTAACGATGATGTCGTAATAGAGGGCTTAACGCGTTTAGGGTATGAATTAAAAGATGCCAGAAATTATGCCATTGCTGCATGCTGGGAATATATCATTCCAAACTATGGTGCAGACGTGGCAAATATCGGTGCCTTATCTTTTCCAAAAATAATTGACACTTGCTTGCATCGTGACATGGAAAATTGTGAAACCTTTGCTGATTTTATGCAGGCTGTAGAAAAAGAGATCCGCAATGAAACAAAAAGCATGTGCAGCCGCATCCAAAATCTTTGGTTTGTCCCCTCTCCCTTTATGCATGCTTTATTTGACGGTGGTATATATGAAGGCGGAAAGTATAATAATTTTGGATTTCATGGTACTGGCATTGCAACCGCAGCTGATTCATTAGCTGCCATCCAACTACATGTGTATGATCAAAAAACAATTTCTGCCGACACATTGATTCAGGCGGTCGACAGTGACTTTAAAGACTACAGTGCACTTCTTCCAATACTGCGCTATGAAACCCCAAAAATGGGCAACAACGAGGATTTGCCTGATCAAAATGCCGTTTGGCTTCTACATATATTTTCAGACAGCTTGAAGGGACAAACAAACTGCCGTGGTGGAATTTACCGCGCAGGTACCGGGTCTGCCATGTACTATTTATGGCATGCAAATGAAATCGGCGCCTCTCCTGACGGACGACGAAAAGGCGAACCGTTTGGTACAAATTTTTCCCCAAGCTTATTTGCCAGAATACATGGACCGATTTCGGTAATTCAATCCTTTACCAAACCAGAGCTTTCAAGCGCAATAAACGGCGGTCCATTAACCTTAGAATTTGCCGCCTCGATGTTTCAAGGCGAAGACAGTATTAAAAAAATCGCCATTTTTATTAAGTCGTATATAAAAATGGGCGGACATCAGTTGCAGCTCAATGCAGTAAACAGTGCGTTAATGAAAGATGCGCAAGAGCATCCAGAGCGTCATCAGCAGCTGGTTGTACGTATATGGGGATGGAGCGCTTATTTTGTCGCGTTAGATAAAGAATACCAAGAGCATGTAATCAGAAGGCAGCAATATCAATTATGAGAAATGGAACTATTTTTGATATCAAAGAATTTTCAATACATGACGGACCAGGTGTCCGCATTACTGTATTTATGAAGGGGTGTCCTCTGCGCTGTTTATGGTGTCACAATCCGGAAGGTTTTTCAGTACAGCCACAGTTAATGTATAAAAAAAATTTGTGCACAAACTGCGGCAAATGCTTTTTACCCTGTAACCATCCGGAATGTGCGCCATTTAACCGGTGTATCCATGCATGTCAAAATGGATGTCTATCCGTTTCGGGACAGACGCTAACTTCAAATGAACTTACTGAAAAACTTTTATCTTATCAAAGTTTCTTATCCATTTCAGACGGCGGCATCACCTTTTCCGGCGGCGAACCGTTGCTGCAGGCAGATTTTATACTGGAGGTAGCAAAACAACTTCCACATATACATAAAGCAATCCAGACCAGTGGTTTTTCCGACTTTGAAACGTACAAAAAAACTATTGACGGTTTTGATTATATTCTGCAAGACATTAAAATTGCAGACGATGTAATGCATAAAAAATATACCGGCGTTTCTAACCGGAATATTTTGGAAAATATAGAATATTTAAAACAAATCGGTAAACCGTTTGTGTTACGTCTTCCCCTCATCCCCGGAATAACAGATACAGAAGAAAATTTAAAAGCCGTTTCTCAAATTGCCGGCGATTTTCCCGTTGAACTCTTAAGATATAATATGTTAGCCGGCGTAAAATACGAGATGCTTGGGCTTAGGTATCCGCTGTCCGATATACACAATTCTTCGAAAGATTATACACGTTTCTTTAAAAATGCTATTTTAAAATAGAATAGCGTTATTTTCGGTAAAAAATTTACATATATAAAAAATACTGTACATTAGAAGAAGGCAAAATAAGCTTAGAAAAGGCAAAGTTTGTCAATAAAAATTTTCTATCAGATGGCAAAAGCATAGTCGAAAAATTCATAAAATCCCTGACACAAGGAATTATCTATCCCTGCCGGCTCTTTATAGCGCCGGCAGCCGCTTCGGCAAATCCCATACCATTTACAGTTCCGGCATTGCTGGCTATGGTTTTTAGATTCTTCAAAAAGCCCTTAAAAACATCCCCTGAAAACAGTGCTTGAAAACTATCTTTTTGAACACATCCCATTTTATAGCGGTCAATTACATAGAAATCACAGGGATAAGCGCTTCCCGTCCGACTCTATTACCGCATACCCGGATCAAATACCGCTCATACCGCAGGGACCTGTTCCTCTCCCTTTTAAAATATTTACTAAATCATCAAAATACAGAATGCTAACATAGTTGTTTTTTAAAATATTTTCAAAGTAGCAGTCAAAGGCAGCCTTTAAAAATTCTCCATACTGCCTGCCTGATAAAGAATAGGGATTTTTCTCCCGTCAAACCCATCTGAGCATGGAATAAACTGCAAATATCGATACTTTTGCAGCTTTTGAAACACTTGTCTGCCATGTCTTGCCAAAGATGAGGTAACCACTGTTAAAATATTGAAATCCACTTTATGTTTCTGAAATAGGAAGCGGTTTTCAGAATCTGCCCATAGATGCCCTTTCCTCCGGCGTCCATCCGGTGTCTGTTATGAAATTCGCCTGTTCCGTCCATGGATAGCCCCACCAGATAATTTTCCTTGCGAAAAAACTCCGCCCAGGCTTCGTCTAATCCATCGCCATTCGTTTGTATGGAATGAAAAATCCAAACTTCCATAGGACAAAATTCTTTTTCCATCTCTTTTAAGGTTTGATAAAAGGAGAGGCCTCATAAGGTAGGCTTCCCTCCCTGAAAAGCAAAAGTAATGTCCTTTGTTCCGTATGAAACTGCATTTTTCGCCATAATTTCTAAAGTTTGTTCCGTCATCATTCCATGACTTTTAATCTGACGATAGCTTACAACATCTGCATAAAAGCAGTATTTACTTGCCAGATTGCAAAGCAAGGAAGCAGGTTTGATTAAAAGGGTTAATGGAGGCATTTTTTAAGTCCTATCTCGGTTAAATACAAACAAGTACTCAAAAGCATTTTAACCGGCCGTAATTTACTTTTTATCCTCATAGATAAGCCAGGGACCATAAGGCGCTAAGACTGTCATTATATAAGGATTGACACAATTATCCTTGCCATCTTTTGAAAACCTACATATTATTTTTACTAATTTTTTGATTTCATCCAAATAGATTTGAACAAATATAAGTAGTTTTAACGCTCCATTCTGTTTTACACAGATCTAACATTCGAAATCACTTGATTTTCAAGCGGTCTCAAGACAGTCAAATATACACATTCAGCAGAAAAAACCTGCAATGGTCGTAAACCAAAATTCCTTTCCGGTTGCGTACTTGCGATAAATTCCTCTGGAGTACCGCAAAAATCCATACTTCCTTCCTGCATCACCCAAATACGATTTGCAACACGCACCGCGTCCTCAAGACTGTGCAATGTGGTAATGACAGTTCTGCCTTCATTCCGCATCGTTTCAAGAAAATCCAATACCCGTTGATGGTATTGCGTATCAAGATTCGCAGTCGGCTCATCGAGCAAAACGACTGGCGTATCCTGTGCCAAAAGCATGGCAAAAAAGGCGATTTGGCGCTCTCCACCCGAAAGATTGCAAACCATATCTTTTGCATGTGGCAAAATTCCCGCGCGTTCCATAGCTAAATACGCTTTTTGTTTATCGTTCTTAGAAAGCTTTCCGCCATATCCTGCGTACGGACGGCGTCCGAAATCTGCCAGCTCCGCAACCGTTACAG
>CALXJH010000032.1 GCA_944388555.1 uncultured Clostridia bacterium | reverse complement strand
ATGCAGGATCTATACTGCCGTTTTTTTAAGCCGCGCGGCTTGTCTTTTTTTCTGCCGAACTGCTCCGCCGCTTTTTTCTTCTCTGCCCTTATATCTCTGCTCTCTTCTTCTGTCCCCCGTCTGCACTTTTAAAAACGCCTATATTTTCTCTTCCGGCGTATCTCCCCCCCCGCACTGTTTTTTATACAACGCCGCCCCCTATAAAACTTTGCGCGTTTTCTTTTCGGATACGGCGCAGAAATGTTTGCACACAAAAAAACAGCAGACTTTTGATTGTCTGCTGTTTTACTTTTTATGAATCAATCTGTCACTTTCAGCTGTCCGAGCTCGGCGTCTACAACAACACGCGCGCCGAATCCGACTTTACCTGAAACAATTCGATCGGCAATTTTGTCACCGATGCTGCGCTGTACCGTTCTGCGCAGTTCCCGGGCGCCGTAGCGCTCGGAATAGCCATTTTCGGCAAGAAGCTGTTTTGCCGCGTCCGAAACGACAAGCGTGATGCCTTTTTCAAGAAGCGCGTCCTGCATTTCGCGGAGAATGATGTCGGTAATGGCGACAAAATCCTGCGGTTTTAACTTGTCAAACACCACAATTTCATCCACGCGGTTTAAAAGCTCCGGCTTAAAAATCTGTCTGAGCTTTTCGTTGGCAATCTTGTCTGCCGGACTTTGCAGTGCGGCAAAGCCCAGATTTTCGGTACCGAATCCGATCCCCGCATTGGACGTCAGGATAACAATGGTATTTTCAAAATGTACCACCCGGCCTTGGGAATCGGTCAGACGGCCTTCGTCTAAAATCTGGAGCAGGATATTGAAAATGCTGGCATGCGCTTTTTCGATTTCGTCAAACAGAATGACTGAATACGGCTTTCTTCTGACTTTTTCGGTCAGTTGTCCGGCTTCGTCATAGCCGACATACCCCGGCGGTGAGCCAATGAGTTTGGAAACGGAATGCTGTTCAGAATATTCGGTCATATCCAGACGAATCAAATCTTCTTTCGAGCCGAACAATTCTTCTGCCAGCACTTTCACGAGTTCGGTTTTCCCCACACCGGTAGGCCCGACAAAAATGAAGGAGGCAGGGCGCGGGCGCGCGTCCACGCCGGCTCTTTTGCGGCGGATGGCTTTGGCGACTTTTTCCACCGCGTCGTCCTGTCCGATAATTTTTTGTTTTAAGGTATTTTCTAACTGCATGAGTTGTTCCGATTCATGTAAACTCAGCTTGCTGACCGGCACATTTGCCCAGATTTCCACCACTTTTGCCACATCCTCCGGGGTGATCACGGTACTCTGGCACTGTGGTTTGAGCGCGTCGATCTGCTGCTGGAGCGCACACTGCCGGCTTTTGAAAGCAGCGGCTTTTTCATAGTCCTCTGCGGCGCCTTCGGTTTGTTCAAACGCCTGCACTTCCTGCTCTAATTTTTTCTGCTGCTGATACAAAATCGTAAGCTGGGTTAAAATCTCGTTGTCTAAATTGGCTTTGGATCCCGCCTCGTCAATGACGTCAATGGCTTTGTCGGGGAGGAATCTGCCCTGAATAAAGCGTTTGGATAAAAGAACCGCCTGCCGGATCACATCATCCGTAACAATGATATGATGATGTTTTTCATAATAATCCTTAATACCTTTGAGCATTTCGATGGTTTCTTCGACCGATGGTTCTTCCACCATAACAGGCTGGAATCGGCGTTCCAAAGCGGCGTCTTTTTCGATAAATTTTCTGTATTCGGTAAGGGTTGTCGCGCCGATCACCTGAATTTCGCCGCGGGCGAGCGCGGGTTTTAGGATATTGGCGGCAGAAAGCGCGCCGTCGGTGCTGCCGCCGCCCACGATATTATGGACTTCATCAATGACTAAAATAATATTGCCCTGCGCCTTGACTTCTTCAATAATGCCCTTGACGCGCTGTTCAAACTGTCCTCTGAACTGTGTGCCGGCAACCATGGCGGCAAAATCCACCAGATAAACTTCTTTGTCTAAAAGTTTGGCAGGCACTTTTTGTTCCACAATTTTTAAAGCGAGCGCTTCAGCGATAGCGGTTTTTCCGACGCCGGGTTCGCCGATCAAAGCGGGATTATTTTTTGCGCGGCGGTTTAAAATCTGAATCACGCGCGCGAGTTCTTTTTCTCTGCCGATGATACGGTCGATTTTCCCGTCCTTTGCCTGTGCATTGAGGTTGGTACCGAAGGTATCGATCAGTCTTGGACGTTTGCGTGTATTTTTATTGGTTTTCGGAGAAGATGTATCTGTTTTTTTTGCAGAATCTTTCTGCGGCTCGGCGTCCGCGTTTAAGGGCGCAAATCCGAGAGTACCGGCAAACGCCTCTAATTCAGGCGGCATTTCACCGTTTTCAATCATTTCCATCATGGAATCCATCTGGTCCTGCATGGCATTCATCTCATCTTCCGACATACCCATTTGTTTCATCATATCATCTAAAGGGGCAAGCCCGAGCGCACTGGCGCAGGGCAGACAATACCCCTGCCGGACCGATTTGCCGGCTTCTATTTTCTGAACGTAAATAACGGCCATATTTTTTTTACATCGCATACAAAGCATAATAAGCCTCCTTTGATTGTCAGTAAGGTGCACATAAAAGCGAAACGCCGCGCACTGCCGTGCAGGACAGCCTGCGGCAAGCTTTCAAAAAAACGGGCAAAAAGGGGTGGTGCGTTTAATTTTTCAGGCTGTGGATGGGGGCAGGGATTCTGCCGCCGCGTTTTACAAATTTTTCGCTGCTGAACGGGTTGACCGCCATAATGGGCGCGGTACCGAGCAAGCCGCCGAACGAAACGGAATCGCCTTCTTTCAGGCCGGTTGCGGGGATAATGCGCACCGCGGTTGTTTTTTGATTGATCATGCCGATCGCGGCCTCATCTGCGATGATCGCGGCAATGGTCTCTGCAGTAGTATCTCCGGGAACGGCAATCATATCCAAGCCGACCGAACAAACGCAAGTCATTGCCTCGAGTTTTTCGATGGAAAGCGCGCCGGCTTGAGCGGCACGGATCATGCCGGCGTCTTCAGAAACAGGGATAAACGCGCCCGAAAGACCGCCGACCGAAGAAGAAGCCATCACGCCGCCTTTTTTAACTGCGTCGTTTAGAAGTGCAAGCGCAGCGGTTGTACCATGGGTTCCGCAGCGTTCGAGGCCCATTTCTTCTAAAATATGGGCAACGCTGTCCCCGACAGCCGGGGTAGGCGCCAAAGACAGATCCACAATCCAGAACGGGGTATTGAGGCGTTTGGCAGCTTCGCCGGCAACGAGCTGTCCGACGCGGGTAATTTTGAAGGCGGTTTTTTTGATGGTTTCGGCAACCGTCATAAAATCTGCGTCTTTGACCTTTTCGAGGGCACATTTCACAACGCCGGGGCCTGAAACGCCGACATTGATCACGCATTCGGGTTCGCTCACGCCATGGAAAGCGCCCGCCATAAACGGGTTATCCTCAACGGCGTTGCAGAAAACAACCAATTTTGCACAGCCGATATTGCCCGCATCTTTGGTCAGTTCTGCAGTTTGTTTTACAATTTGTCCCATTTTATAAACGGCGTCCATCTGGATACCGGCTTTGGTGCTGCCCACATTCACCGACGCGCACACTTTAGTGGTTTGTTTCAGCGCATAAGGAATGGCGTCGATCAGCAGCTTTTCTTTTTCGGTACAGCCTTTCTGGACGAGTGCGGAAAAACCGCCGATGAAATTGATTCCGATTGCCTGCGCGGCTTTTTCGAGACAAAGGGCATACTGCACATAATCCTCAGCGGAATGGCCGTTGGCAAGCAGGGAAATGGGGGTAACCGCAACACGTTTGTTAATGATGGGGATCCCGTACTGTTTTCCGATTTCGTCGCCGGTACGCACCAAATCCTTGGCTTTGCCGGTAATTTTATCGTATATTTTATCACAGGTAGCGGAAACGGAATCCGAAACGCAGTCTAAAAGGGAGATGCCCATGGTAATGGTACGGATATCCAGGTTTTCCTTCTGGATCATTTTAATGGTTTCTAATATTTCAAAGGAATTGATCACGAAAAGCGCCTCCTAAATTCTGTGCATAGATTTATAGATATCTTCATGTGTCAAGGTAATCTGCACGCCCATTTCTTCGCCCAGTTTCTCCAGTTCGTCCGCGAGGGAGGAGAAGGAACAGGACATTTTTTCGATATTGGTATACATAATCATGGTAAACAGATTGTCCATAATGGTCTGGGTGATATCTAAGATATTGACATTTGCCTGTGCGAGCAGGTTGCTGACTTTCGCAATGATACCCACTTTATCGACTCCGATAACAGTAATAACAGCTTTCATAATAACAAAACACTCCTTTGACTAAAAATCTCTTTGGCTTGCGGCCTGATACATAAAAAGTGCAGCCGAAACGGCGGCGTTTAAAGAGTCTATTTCCCCGCGCATTGGGATTTGTACAAGGAAATCGCATTCTTGTTTGACTAAACGGCTGATGCCGCGGCCTTCATTGCCGATGACAATGCCCAGGGCGCCGGTAAAATCGGTTTGAAACACGGTTTGTGTTCCGTCCATATCCGCGCCGTAAAACCAGATTCCCTTTTGTTTTAAGTCCTGCATGGTACGGACGAGGTTGGTCACGCGTGCGACCGGGGTATAGAAGCAGGCGCCTGCAGCGGTTTTGGCGACCGCCGCCGTAATACCGGTGCTTCTGTGTTTGGGGATAATGATACCATGCACGCCGGCGCCGTTGGCGGTACGGAGGATAGAGCCTAAGTTATGCGGATCTTCCAGCTCGTCCAGCACAACCAGAAACGGCGGTTCCCCTTTTTCTGCGGCGCGCGCTAAAATATCCTCTACCGACACATAATCAACCGGCGGTATCAGTGCGATGACGCCCTGATGCGCACGGCTTTGGCTGATTTCGTCCATTTTTTTGCGGTCGAGCTCCACCGACGGGATTTTGAGCTTATGCGCCATGTTTTTAATTTTTAAGACAGACCCCTGGCTTTCCCCTTTGAGGAAATAGATCTTGTCAATGGTTTTGCCGGATTTTAAGGCTTCCAGCACGGGGTTTCTGCCTTCAATCTGGGTTTTGAGCGTAGTTTCGTTCATTGGATTTTTCCTTTTCTAACTTCAAAAATTGAATATATTTTATCAGATCGGCTGCCACCATAAAAAGCAGAAGGAAGATAAGCAGCCAGAATCCTTTTGCAAAAGCGACAGGCGAAAGTCCGAAATAGGTGCGGAAAATCGGGATATATTGCAGGACAAGGGTAAGCGCCAGCGCAAAAAATACCGTTACCGCCGCGGTGGGGTTTGCGATCAGGCTAAGACAAACGAATCGCTGTTCGCCTGCCATGTGCAGACCGCACAATAATACGCCGCAGCACAAAAACCAAAAGAGAAGCGTCTGCGCAAAAGAAAGGGCGGCGTCGGGACTGACAGCCGGAACGGTAAATCTGGCAAAGCTATACAAAAGCAG
>CALXJH010000031.1 GCA_944388555.1 uncultured Clostridia bacterium | reverse complement strand
TAGATTATATTGCAGTTGGGAAAAATTATCCAGAGAAAGTTGCACAAATTGTTTCAGGTGTTGCCGAAGGCTGCGTACAGTCAGGCGCTGCCCTAATCGGTGGTGAAACAGCAGAAATGCCTGGATTCTATGCGGAAAATGAGTATGATTTGGCAGGTTTTTCAGTAGGTGTTGTGGATAAAAACAAAATTTTAGACAATAAAACCATTCAGCCGGGAGACGCTATTATTGCGTTACCCTCCAGTGGTGTACACTCGAATGGATTTTCTTTAGTACGTAAAGTGTTTGATGTTGAAAAAGCCGATATTCATACAAAAGTGGATGAATTAGGGGCTTCTATAGGCGAAACGTTGCTTACACCTACAAAAATTTATGTGAAACCCATGCTTGCATTATTTGAACAGCTGCATGTAAAAGCTGTTTCTCATATTACAGGCGGTGGTTTTTACGAAAATATTCCGCGCAGCATTCCAAAAGGGCTTTGCGCTAAGATTGAGAAAAACGCAGTAAAAGTACTGCCTATATTTGATTTAATTGCAAAGACCGGAAACATATCCGAACGCGATATGTTCAACACTTTTAATATGGGTGTTGGAATGAGTGTCGTAGTTTCGAAAGAGGATGCAGAAAAAGCGATAAGCATCTTAAATGAAAACGGCGAAAAAGCATATATTATGGGCGAAATTGTTGCGTCAGATGAAGGAGTCGTTTTATGTTAAAAGCCAAAATTGCAGTGTTGGTGTCAGGCGGCGGAACCAATTTGCAAGCCTTGATTGACGCACAAAATAAGGGAATACTTAAAAGCGGCGAAATTGTTTTGGTTATATCGAACAAACAGGATGCTTTTGCCTTAGAACGCGCAAAAAAACACGAAATTCCATATGAGATTGTAGAAAAAAAGAAATATGGGGATCAATTTGAGCAGAAATTGATTTCTGTTTTGGAGCAAAAGCAAATCGATTTAATTGTTCTTGCCGGTTTTATGTCTATTTTAAGTGAGACTTTTACAAAGAGATTTGCAAATCGAATTGTGAATGTGCATCCTTCCCTTATTCCATCTTTTTGTGGGAAAGGTTATTATGGATTAAAGGTGCATGAAGCAGCGCTCTCTTATGGTGTAAAGGTTACTGGAGCAACCGTGCATTTTGTGAACGAAATACCGGACGGTGGGGAAATTATTATGCAAAAAGCAGTTTCTGTATGCAAAAAAGATACGCCGAAAACTTTACAAGCACGTGTTATGCGGCAAGCTGAATGGAAAATACTCCCTGCCGCTGTTGAAAAAGTGTCCAATGAGATTATAAAGGAGAAAGAACATGAACGTGTATGAAGCTTTGGATTTAAAACAGATTTTAAGTCAAAATACATATCCGGGACGAGGGATCGTTGTCGGTAAATCAGAAGATAACTGTTGGGCGGTTACCGCATATTTTATAATGGGAAGAAGCGAGAACAGCCGCAACCGTATTTTTGTTGAAAACGGACAGGATGTAGTTATTTATCCTTATGACGAGTCAAAGGTAGAAGATCCCTCCCTTATCATTTATTCACCTGTTCGCAAACTTGGGAATCAGTTGATTGTGACCAATGGCGATCAGACCGATACGATTTATACATTTTTGCAGCAGGGAAGGAGCTTTGAAGAAGCGCTTGCAACCCGGAGTTTTGAGCCGGATGCACCGAACTTTACACCAAGAATTAGCAGTATTCTTGATTTTTCAAATGCGGACTTTTCATATAAAATGAGCATTCTGAAAAGCGGGGATGCAAACGGAAGCTGCTGCAACCGTTATACTTTTTCTTATAACGCACTGCCCGGCATTGGACATTTTATTCACACATATCAGCAAGACGGAAACCCAATTCCTACATTTGTCGGAGAACCTGAACGCATACACATAGAAGGGGATATAGATACTTTTACAAAATCCATATGGGAAAATTTAAATCCAGATAATAAAATTTCCCTTTATGTTCGGTTTGTTAACTTAAACACCAAAGAAACGGAAAGCAGAATGATAAATAAGCATGGAGGCGCAAGCAAATGAAAGAATTTGAATTAAAATATGGATGTAATCCCAATCAAAAGCCGTCCAGAATTTTTATGGAAAACGGCAGTGATTTGCCAATACAAATTTTAAACGGCAAACCGGGTTACATTAATTTTTTGGACGCGTTTAATAGCTGGCAGCTGGTAAAAGAAATCAAAGAGGCACTTGGCGTTCCGGCAGCCACATCCTTTAAGCATGTGAGTCCTACATCGGCGGCAATCGGCATACCGCTCCCTGAAAAATTAAAAAAAGCCTGCTTTGTTGATGATGTACCAGGTTTGGATGAATCTCCGTTGGCATGTGCTTATGCCCGTGCGCGGGGAACAGATCGTATGAGTTCATTTGGCGACTGGATTGCTTTATCAGATATTTGTGATAAAACAACAGCAGCTTTAATCGCACGTGAAGTTTCGGACGGTATTATTGCACCGGGATATACCCAAGAAGCACTTGAAATTCTAAAGGGTAAGCGCAAGGGAAATTATAATATTGTGCAGATTGACAGTAATTATGTGCCGGATGCTGTGGAAAAGAAACAAGTATTTGGCGTAACTTTTGAGCAGGGCAGAAATAATTTTAAAATAGATCATGCACTTTTAGAAGAACTTGTGACCGAAAACAAACAATTGCCGGACAGTGCAAAAAGAGATTTGATTATTGCGCTGATTACGTTAAAGTATACGCAATCTAATTCCGTTTGCTATGCGGTAGATGGACAGGCTATTGGCGTAGGTGCGGGACAGCAGTCAAGAATACATTGTACGCGCCTTGCAGGTAATAAAGCAGATATTTGGCATTTGCGCCAGCATGACAAGGTTCTTAATTTACCATTCTTAGATACAGTGGGAAGACCTGAACGTGATAATTGCATTGATGTATATATTTCAGATGATTATGAAGATATAATTGGGGATGGTATTTGGCAAAATTTCTTTAAAACCAAGCCAGAACCATTGACGCGCGAAGAGAAAAAAGCATATCTTGCAGGAATCAAAGGGGTAGCTCTTGGTTCGGATGCATTTTTCCCGTTTGACGATAACATCGAACGTGCTGCGAAAAGCGGTGTTTCATACATTGCCGAACCCGGCGGTTCTATCCGTGATGACTTGGTTATTCAAGCATGCAATAAACACGGCATTGCGATGGTATTTACACATATGCGTCTGTTCCATCACTAAGTTTTCGAGAAGAATAAATCTGTCGGAGAGAAAGGATTGTTAATATGCAAGTCATGGTTATTGGCGGCGGCGGCCGAGAACACACCATTATTCAGAAATTAAAAGAAAACCCCAAAATTTCAAAGCTGTATGCACTTCCTGGAAACGGCGGTATTGCTGCAGATGCAGAATGTGTACCTATAGCTGCTAAGGACGTGGAAGGCGCAGTCGCGTTTGCAAAACAAAATGATATTGATTTTGCAGTCGTTGCACCGGATGACCCATTGGTGCTTGGAATGGTCGATCGATTAGAAGCAGCAGGTATTCCTTGTTTCGGTCCGAACAGTAAAGCGGCAATCATCGAAGGCAGCAAAGTATTTTCAAAAAATTTAATGAAAAAGTACAATATCCCAACGGCGGCTTATGAAACGTTTACCGATATGGACGATGCCATTGCCTATTTGCAAACAGCTTCCATTCCAACCGTAATCAAGGCAGACGGATTGGCGTTAGGTAAAGGGGTTATCATTGCGCAAACCAGACAGGAAGCAATGGAGGCTGTTCGTTCCATGATGCAGGATAAAGTTTTTGGAGACAGCGGAAGCAGAATTGTCATAGAAGAATTCCTGACAGGACCGGAGGTTTCTGTATTAACCTTCACCGACGGAAAAACGCTGATTCCGATGGTTTCATCTATGGATCATAAACGCGCACTCGATGGTGATATGGGACTAAATACCGGTGGAATGGGAACGATTGCTCCGAATCCGTATTATACAGCAGAAATTGCTGAAGAATGTATGACAAAAATATTTCTGCCCACCATACAAGCCATGCAAAAAGAGGGCAGACCTTTTAAAGGTTGCTTGTATTTTGGACTGATGCTGACAGAAAAGGGACCAAAGGTCATTGAGTATAACTGCCGTTTCGGGGATCCAGAAACACAAGTTGTTTTACCGCTCCTTGAAACAGATTTGTTTGAAATTATGCTTGCTGTCGCTGAAGAACGTCTGTCTGATATTGATATCTCGTTTTCAAATGGCGCGGCATGCTGTGTTGTCATGGCATCAGACGGCTATCCGAAAAGCTATGAAAGCGGTTTTGAAATCCATGTGGATCCGGATTTTTCCGGCTTAATGTTTGTAGCAGGCGCAAAAATGGAAAACGGAAAACTACGAACTGCCGGCGGCAGAGTTTTAGGAATTACGATGACTGCAGAAACCTTGGAACAGGCAATTGAAAAGGCTTACGTACAGGTTAAGAAAGTTTCGTTTGACAATGCATTTTATAGAAAAGATATTGGACAGCGTGCGCTAAAAGCAAAGGAGGCTTGTATTTAAAATGGTTTACCGGGTGTATGTTGAAAAAAAGAACGGTCTTGCCAACGAGGCAGAAGCATTAAAGAAAGATATTGTATCTTTCCTGGGAATACCCGTTTCAGATCTTCGCCTTCTGAATCGTTACGACGTAGAAAATATAGACGCAGAATTGTTTGAATACGCAAAAAAAACAGTTTTTTCTGAACCACAGTTAGATACAATTTCTTCCACTTTTGAAGCAGAAAACGACAGTTTTGTTTTCGCGGTTGAATATTTACCTGGTCAGTTTGACCAGCGTGCGGATTCTGCTGCGCAGTGTATTCAAATTATTTCACAGGGTGAAAAACCATTGGTGCGTACAGCAAGGATTTATATTCTGAAAGGAAATCTTTCAGAATCAGATATTGCGGAAATCAAGAAATATGTGATCAATCCTGTGGAAAGCAGAGAAGCTTCCTTAGACACTTATCAAACTTTAAAATCGGAATATTCTGTTCCAAAAACGGTTGCTGTTTTAGATGGATTTACAAAATTATCAAAAGACGAGTTAAAAGATTTTATTGAAAAATTTGGTTTGGCAATGGATATAGATGATATTGCTTTTTGCCAAAACTATTTTATCAATGAGAAAAGAGACCCCACCATTACTGAAATTCGTATGATTGATACATATTGGTCGGATCACTGCCGTCATACAACCTTTTTAACTACAATTGATTCGGTGGAGTTTGAGGATGCATTGTTAGAAAAAGCGTATCAGGAATATATAGATACAAGAAAAACAATTGGCAGAACAAAACCTATCAATTTAATGGACATTGCAACTATATCAACAAAGTTCTTAGCTCAAACAGGGAAACTGCCTAATTTAGATGAATCTGAAGAAATTAACGCATGTACTGTTAAAATTAAAGTCAATGTTGACGGGGAACAGCAGGATTGGTTATTGCTTT
>CALXJH010000030.1 GCA_944388555.1 uncultured Clostridia bacterium | reverse complement strand
TTGAGGTGTATAACGCAAATTGAGTCGTGCGCCAATTTCTCTGCGTACATATGAAGCCGCACTGTTTAACCCCTGCATTGCTGCTTGTGCCTTTTCCGGCTCTCCCCAAATAGAAATATGCGCTTTTGCAAACCGAAGATCCCGTGTCACTTCTACCAATACAACAGAAAGCATCACGCCTTCCAACCTTGGATCTTTGAGCTCAGAAAGAATGACAGAAAGCTCTCGCTTCATTTCTTCGTCAATTTTTTGCTGTCTGAACTTTGCCATTTTGAACGCTCCTTTATTGCTTGATTTCTTCCATGATAAAGCTTTCTACAACATCGCCTTCCTTGATGTCGTTATAATTTTCAATGCCGATACCGCATTCATATCCACTCATAACTTCTTTTGCATCATCTTTGAATCGTTTTAAAGAACTTAAAACGCCCTCATGAATTACAATGCCGTCACGGACAATACGCACCTGAGAGTTTCTGGAAATTTTACCGTCCGTAACATAAGAACCGCCGATGGTACCCACACCTGAAACTTTAAAGGTCTGACGAATTTCAGCATGACCGAGCAGCGTTTCTTTGAATTTCGGTTCCAGCATGCCTTTCATTGCCGCCTCAATTTCTTCAATTGCGTCATATATAATACGATACAGGCGAATTTCTACATTCGCACGTTCAGCCGACGAAACTGCATTAGAATCAGGACGAACATTAAAGCCTACAATAATTGCATTTGATGCAGAAGCCAACATTACATCCGAATCATTGACAGCACCAACACCTCCGTGAATAACGCGAACACGCACTTCATCATTGGAAAGCTTTTCAAGCGATTGTTTTACAGCTTCAACCGATCCTTGTACATCCGCCTTGACAATAATATCCAGTTCTTTCATTTTTCCTTCTTCTATTTGACTGAATAAGGAATCTAAAGAAGCCTTATGAGAAGTAGCAAGCGCCTCCGCTTTGGTACGGTTTATACGTTCTTCAGCAACATCTCTTGCCTTCTTTTCATCTTCCACTACATAAAATGGATCGCCGCCGTCCGGAACAGCTGACATACCTAAAATTTCTACCGGTACGGATGGTCCTGCCTCGGTGATTCTTTTCCCCTTATCATCCACCATAGCACGAACTTTACCAACACATGTGCCTGCTACCAAAACATCGCCTACTTTTAAAGTTCCGTTCTGTACCAATACTGTTGCTACAGGGCCACGACCTTTATCCAGCTTAGATTCAATAACGGTACCTCGAGCCTGCCTATTTGGATTTGCCTTTAATTCCGCCATATCAGCAACCAATAAAACAGTTTCTAAAAGCTCGTCTATATTTTGTCCGGTTTTTGCCGAAACATTAACGCAAATGGTATCTCCGCCCCATTCTTCCGGGATAATGCCATGCTCGGTTAATTCTTGACGTACTCTTTCGGGATTTGCACCTTCTTTATCTATCTTATTAATTGCCACAATTACGCTGATTTCAGCTGCTTTGGCATGGTTTATTGCTTCAATTGTTTGCGGCATGATACCATCATCAGCTGCAACAACCAAAATAGCAATATCTGTAACTTGCGCACCTCTTGCACGCATAGCAGTAAACGCTTCGTGTCCCGGCGTGTCTAAGAACGTTATATCCCGATCTTTAAGCTGTACGCGATAAGCACCAATATGCTGTGTGATACCACCTGCTTCTCCAGCTGTCACATTCGTATTCCGAATGTAGTCAAGCAGACTTGTTTTACCATGATCAACGTGACCCATAACTACAACAACAGGTGAACGCGGCAACAGATCTTCCGGTTTGTCTTCTAAATCCATCATGATTGATTCTTCAGCAGTTATGATCACTTCTTTTTTTACTGTAGCGCCAAACTCTTCAGCCACGATACACGCTGTATCAAAGTCTATCATATCACTTACAGACGCCATCATTCCAAGTGCCATCAACTTTTTAATGACCTCTACTGCTGTTTTCTTTAAACGGGAAGCAAATTCACCTACAGAAATTTCATCCGGCACTTCAATTTCTAACTTAACCGGCTTTGGAATTTCTTTTTTAACTGGTTGCTGCATCTGCTTGTTGAAACGGTCTTTTTTGTTTTGGAAACGGTTATTATTTCCTTTTTTAATTTTTTGCTTGTTCGCTTGATGTACATTTTCCTTGATTCTGCCGGAAACCATTTCTTCTTCAATTTGCTCCACTTTCTGAATACGATTTACGTCCACCGCTTCTGATCGGGTATTTACAACTACAGAAACACGTTCTTTTTTGGGTTTCTCTGTATGTGGTTTTACCGGTTTTTCTTCTTTTTTGGGCGGGAGCTTTTCTGCTGGTTTTTCCTCTTCAATTTTATAGTCCAGGTTTTTGTTCGGTATTTTAAATTCTCCGCCCTTATCATATTTTTGGGTAAGCACCTCAAAAATGATGTTTAACTGATTTTCTTCTAAAATCGCCATATGATTTTTAACCTGGATATCAAATGCTGCCAATAAGCCTATAAGTTCTTTACTATTTAACATTAAATCTTTTGCAAGTTCATGTATTCTAATTTTTTCGAGCATTTATACTTCCTCACTTTCCTGTATTGCTTTTGCAAAGCTTGCATCGCAAACAACGCAAACACTTCGATAGTCCTTACCGGTAAACTTACCTAAAGAGATTTTATCTGGAACCGTGCAAACCGGCAATCCATATTTTAAAAATTGTTCTTTTGTTGATTGCGCTGCATCATCTGCAAGAACAATCAGTTTCGCTTTATTGCGTTTTATTGCTTTCTCACAAAGTTCTAAGCCTGTGATCACTTTTCCTGCTCTTGTTGCAAGTCCGATCATTCGCAATCTTTTACTTGTTTCATTCATTCTCAAACTCCTTATAAAGCAGGCATAATATTTCGTCTGGCACTGCTGTTTTCAAGGCTCTGTTTAAGCGTTTTCTTTTTTCGGCAGTCTTTAAACAACTACCACTACATATATATGCGCCTCTGCCGCCCATTTTATTTGTTTTATCCACAAATATACCTTTTTCAGTACTGCAAATACGCAAAAGTTTATTTTTATGCATCATTTCTTGGCAGCCGATACACATTCTAAAATGCACTTTATCGTTCATAACGCATTCTTCCTTAAAATTCCAGACTAATATTTTCCTCAGGTTTGATATCAATTTTCCAACCGGTAAGTTTAGCTGCAAGACGAGCATTTTGTCCCATTTTTCCTATCGCCAAGGATAATTGGAAAGAAGGAACCATAACTCTGTATGCATTTGCTTCGGGAAGCTTTTCTATTGAAAGAACTTGTGCCGGACTAAGAGCCGCTGCAATAAATTCCATTGGATCTTCGTTCCAGCGTACAATATCAATTTTTTCTCCGCCAAGTGCATCTACAACAACCTGCACTCTTGCACCTTTTTGTCCGACACATGCACCTACTGGATCCACATTCGGATTTTGCGCATATACTGCAATTTTTGTTCTTGAGCCAGGTTCGCGCGCTATGGATTTAATTTCCACCGTCCCGTCTGCGATTTCAGGTACTTCGTTTTCAAATAATTTACCAACAATTCCTGCATTTGTTCTGGAAACAACGACATCTGCACCGAAGTTGGTTTTATTCACTTTTGCTACATACAATTTAAGCTTATCCCCTACTTTAATTTCCTCCCCTTCAATCTGTTCGCTTGGAGGAAGAATTGCTTTTGCCGTTCCGATGTCCAATATAATATTTTTCTTATCAATCTGAATCACTGTACCTGTTACTACTGAGTTTTCCTTTTTGCGGTACTCGTTAAACATTTTTCCGCTTTCTGCCTCACGGATTTTTTGTAAAACAACTTGTTTTGCTGTCTGTGCAGCGATTCTGCTAAATGGTTTAGGATCAATCTCTTCCACAACCACATCACCGATTTCATATGCCGGATTAATTTCTTTGGCCTCGTCTAAATCGTACTCGCCTTCCTGCCCCAGTCCATTATCTACAACAGCACTATGCTTAAATACACGTACACTTCCATCTTCGCGATTCATTTCCACTTTAATATCTGCGCCGTGTAATGCCAAGTTTTTTTTGTAAGCAATAGCAAGAGCGGTTTCAATTGCCTCAATCATATATTCTTTATCTATTCCTTTTTCTTTTTCTAACTGATTGAGTGCCCCCATAAGTTCTAACTGATCCATTTTGTAAATTCCTCCTTTGAATTAAAACGTAACGGCAAGTCTGACTACCGTAATATCTTTATTGTCAATTTCTATTATTTCTCCGTTTTCCAACTCTATCTGTAATATTTCTTCATCTCGCGCTAATAACTTTCCGGTAAATTGTTTTATGCCATTTCTAGGCCTGAAAAGTTTCACCATTATCATCTCGCCACAAAAACGATCGAAGTCCTTTTGACGTTTCAGCTGCCTTTCCAAGCCTGGAGATGAAACTTCAAGATAATATCCTTCAGAAATCGGATCTGCTTCATCCAGTGCATCGCTTAAAGGTCTTGATACAGCCTCGCAGTCGTCAAGAGAAACATTTCCATCCGGTTTGTCAATATATATGCGCAAAAAATAATCCGGCCCTTCTTTTTTAAATTCCACATCATATATTTCTACACCATTTTGCAATGCAATCGGTTCTGCAATTTCCCATACTATGTTTTCAACTTTACATGCCAAATTATAACACCGCCTTTCTTAAATTTTCTCCAAAACAAAATCAAAAGAGCGGGTTTATAACCCACTCTTTCCGCTTTAAAACTATACTGTACATATAATATACCATACTTTTATAAAAAAATCAAGCATTTTTTCTTTTTTATTCCAATTTAATTTAACATAAGCTGCACATAACCATTATCCGGCAACTGAACTTTTGAGTTTAGCATTTTAAACATAGCAAACGGTTTTCCTTTTCCAGAAACGGATGGCATATACAGTTTGACCTTCTTTTTCTTTTTCTCATAAGCAATTGCTTTTACGATTTCCACCGCATCAAAACTCTGTTCTAAAACATAGAGATTTTCTTTATCTTCATCCAATACAATATATCCATTTTCAAAAAGCAGAACCTGTTTATAACATTTATATATTAACTGCATATCATAATTTGTTCGGATAGATTTGAACGGAAAGTTCATCATATCATAAAAGGTTTTCATCGCATTTAAATCCAAATCTGTACTATAAGCGGGAATTCTCCCCGGTTCGGGTGTAACATCCAAGATATTTAAATAAGTTTTTGCTGAAAAACCAAATTCAGCATAATATCTAAATAAATCTTGATTTGCCGGTATCAGCCAGCACACTGCCGCCCCCCGCTCTCTTGCCGTCTGGCATGCCGCATGGATTAAGGCGGATGCAAAACCCTTTCCCCTGTAGGCAGGCGCTGTGGCAACGCCGCATATATATATTCCTTCTATTTGGGTTCCGTCTTTACTTATTAAAGGTGCCTTTATTAAATACAGCATGGATACTATCTGCATATCCTTTCGTATAACCAATATATTATTCGGCTGTGCTTTATTTAAAAAAAACAACTCAATATACGCATCTGTGTCCATAAAAATTTCTTTCCACATCTTTTTTAAAGCAGGAAAATCTTGGGTTGACGCAAATTCAATTCTCATTTTTATCACCATTGATAGTATATCTTGTTTTTTCAAAAAAAGCAAGCCATAGTTGACTTGCAGCAAATTTAGGTATATAATACTTTAAATAACGAATACTATAAAGCAGGTGAATCAATGGATATACGAAAAGAGTCATTAAAGAAACATTATGAATGGAAAGGAAAAATTGAAGTTTCTTCACGCACCGAAGTGAAAGATACACAGGCGCTTTCTCTTGCCTATACTCCGGGCGTTGCAGAGCCGTGTCTTGAAATACAAAAAGATTATAGTAAATCTTTTGAGCTAACACGGCGCTGGAATACGGTCGCAGTCATTACAGATGGATCCGCCATTTTAGGACTTGGTAATATTGGTCCTGAAGCGGGCATGCCTGTCATGGAAGGCAAATGCGTTTTGTTCAAAGAATTTGCGGACGTAGACGCTTTTCCGCTGTGCATCCGCTCTCAAGATGTAGATGAGCTTGTCCGTACAATCTATCTGCTTTCGGGTAGCTTTGGGGGTATTAACTTAGAAGATATCGCTGCACCGCGTTGCTTTGAAATAGAAAAGAAATTAAAAGAAATCTGTGATATCCCCGTATTTCATGATGATCAGCATGGCACAGCTATTGTTGTCGGGGCAGCACTTATCAACACTTTAAAGTTAGTTGATAAAAAACCTAATGAAATAAAATGTGTAATCAATGGCGCCGGTTCTGCTGGTGTTGCTATTGCAAACCACTTGTTAAAACTCGGGGTAAAAAATACCATTCTTTGTGATAAATTCGGCATAATCTATGAAGGGCAGGCAGGTTTAAATCCTGCGCATGAAGCAATGAGTAAATGCACAAATCCTGAAAAAATTACGGGTACATTAAAAGACGCTATGCAGAATGCAGATGTTTTTATCGGCGTTTCTGCTCCGAATATTGTTTCAAAAGAGATGATCGCATCTATGGCAAAAGACGCCATCGTCTTCCCAATGGCGAATCCAAATCCTGAAATCACCCGTGACGATGCGCTCGTAGCCGGTGCACGGATTGTAGGAACAGGACGTTCAGATTATCCGAATCAAATCAATAACGTATTAGCTTTTCCAGGAATATTCAGAGGCGCATTGGACGTTCGCGCTTCTGACATCAACGATGATATGAAAATGGCTGCCTCTTACGCAATTGCTTCACTCGTTTCAGACAGTGAACTTTCCGAAGATTACATACTGCCAAAAGCATTTGATGCGCGTGTTGGCAGAGCCGTTGCCGACGCCGTTGCAAGTGCAGCTAAAAAAAGCGGCGTTGCCAGAATATAAAAAAGGATTATGTGTTTATGCTGAATTTTCAAAAAATAGAAATAGAATCTTTTATTAACGTACAGGATAAGCTTCAAAACGAAGTTATAAACGAATGCGGCGTTAGTATTGAACCACTTTATGCACCTTACGGAAACGGACGTTTTGCTGTTTATAAAGACTTGGTTGTATGCCTTTTCTCTGATAAAGGGGTTGATTATTGCAGTATAATGGGTACTTTTAATACAAAGGATCTGCAAACCGTTATCCTGGACGTTATGCAAAATTTTGAAACGCTTACTTTTTGCTACTTAACAAAGGAAAAAGCAGAAATGATACAAAAACTTTACCCTACTGCAGAATGTTTTACGGATGAAAATCAAAATGATTATGTGTATACCATCCCGGATTTTATCAACCTGAGTGGAAAATCAGTGCAAAAAAAGCGTTCCCAATACAACCAATTTATACAGAATCACAATTGGACTTACGCGGAAATTACTACGCAAAATTTAGAAGACTGTATGGACATTACCGAAAAATGGTGCGCACGCAAGAATTGTGCCGATTGCATGTATAGCTGTGAAAAAGAAGTCATACGCTCGCTTTTGAAAAATTGGGACAAATATCCTTGCAAAGGCGGTATTTTATACACAGATAATATTCCGCAGGCATTTTTAATTTGCGAACCAGTGGGCAATATGGTAATGGGCTATCATCAGAAAACATGTGCACCCATTAAAGGATTAAGTTATGCTATTTATATAGAAACAATGAAAAATACTTTTGCTGATTATACTTATTTTAACTTTGGCCCTGACCTTGGTATTCCTGGACTGCGTCAATTTAAACGCCAGTTCAAACCATACACACAAATATCCAAATTTAACTTAAAATTCATTAAAAACAGAGATATATTAACAAATGTTTGAAATAATATTGCATTAAATAGAAATATGTGTTAAAATATCAGCAAATAAAAAATGGAGGTTGAATCATTATGAAATTAGGTGTGTTGACAGTTGCTGTGCAAAACATGACGCTGGAAGAAGCTGTAAAGTATCTGAGTGCGCAAGGCGTGCAAACATTGGAACTTGGCACGGGCGGTTATACAAATAAGTGTCATCTCGATCCAGATATTTATTTAAATGATGATAAAAAAATACAGGAAGTTAAAGATTTACTAAAAACTTATAATATGACGATTTGTGCACTTTCCTGCCACGGAAATGCTGTTCATCCAAATCCAGAAATGGCAAAAGCCTACCATGAGACTTATGAAAAAACTGTATTGCTTGCTGAAAAAATGGGTATAGATACAGTTGTTACTTTCTCAGGCTGCCCTGGCGGAAGTAAAGAGGATAAAACCCCTAACTGGGCAACCTGCGCATGGCCGGATGACTTCCTTGGTATATTAGATTATCAGTGGAACGAAGTACTCATTCCTTACTGGAAAAAAGCGGCAGCGTTTGCAAAAGAACACAATGTTAGGAAAATCGCCTTTGAAATGCACCCTGGATTCTGCGTTTACAATCCGTATACGCTTTTAAAATTAAGAGCGGCTGTCGGTGATATTATTGGTGCAAATTTTGATCCCAGCCATTTGGTTTGGCAGGGCATAGATCCTGTAGAAGCCATTAAAGAATTAAAAGGCGCTATCTATCATTTCCACGCAAAAGATACCCGTATTGATGATGGCAATACTGCCAAAAACGGTGTTTTAGACACCAGACACTATGGCAATATTTTGGAAAGAAGCTGGGTATTCCGTACAATAGGCTATGGACATGACTATAAATTCTGGAAAGATATGATTAGCACCCTCAAAGTTTGCGGTTATGACGGCGCAATTAGCATCGAACATGAAGATGCTTTAATGTCGCCGACCGAGGGCCTTGAAAAAGCCATTGCTTTCTTAAAAGATGTTTTGATTTTTGAACAAGCGGGCGAAATGTGGTGGGCATAAATTTCTACATAATGCAAAAAGCTGCAACTAATAATAGTTGCAGCTTTGATTTTTATTAAATTTTAAAATATGTTGGTAGACTGCCCAAACATCCGCAAAAATAATTCTGTCCAGTAATCTTTAAAAGTGGGTATGTATAACCTTTCGCAGCTTTCTGTAACCACTATATCGATTTTATGTATTAAATTCTGATTTAAATAAATTTCTGCATAGCCTGCCGTCTGCCCCTTGGTTACAGGTGCTTCTAATGCCTCTGTCATTACGATTCGCACCTCTGTTTGATCCCCTTCAAGAAGCGGAAGCGCTAATGAATCTTTAAATTGCGTCTGTAAACTGCTTACTGTACCATTCTTAACAGAAACAGGATCAGATGGAGCTGATTGCTCCACAACCGTTTTAGGAGAAATCATTGAAAAACCAAAGTCAAGCATTCCTGTATGATCTTGCCAGTCATTGGGGTCTTTTAATGTCACAGCAATTAGCTGTACCCCATCTCTTGTTGCACTGGATACCAGACACCTTCCGGATTTTTTTGTAAATCCTGTTTTAACACCATCACATCCGTCGTATTGAAACATAAGCTTGTTATGATTGGTTAGTTTTCGGTCCCATTCATGACCTTCCCATGGAATAGTATATTCTTTCGTTGCCGTGATTTCTTTAAACACCGGATTCTTCATAGCATATGCTGTTATTTTTGCCAAGTCATATGCCGTTGTGTAATGATTCGGATCATCTAAACCGCTTGGATTGGTAAAATTTGTATTTTCAGCACCTGCAAGCCTTGCTGTTTGATTCATAAGTTTTGCGAAATTATCACAATTGCCCCCAACATGCTCGGCTACCGCAATTGCTGCATCGTTTCCCGATGACAGCATCATGCCATACAATAAATTCTCTAATGTCTGTTTTTC
>CALXJH010000029.1 GCA_944388555.1 uncultured Clostridia bacterium | reverse complement strand
GAGCCCACCAGCGGGAATACAGGCATTGGCCTTGCAGCTGTGGGGGCGTCCAGAGGGTATAAGGTCGTATTGACTATGCCGGAAACAATGAGTGTTGAACGCCGCAACCTTTTAAAAGCTTATGGCGCGGAAATTGTTCTGACTGATGGAAAAAAAGGGATGAAAGGCGCGATTGAAAAAGCAGAGTCTCTGGCGGACGAAATTCCCGGAAGTTTTATTCCCGGACAATTCATAAATCCTGCCAATCCGCAGGCGCACTATGACACAACAGGCCCCGAAATTTGGGAAGATACGGATGGCTTAGTAGACATTTTTGTTGCGGGTATCGGAACAGGCGGCACCTTGTCTGGGGTTGGTGCTTATTTAAAGGAAAAAAAATCAGATGTTCAAATTATCGGAGTGGAGCCAGCTACGTCACCTGTTTTAACAAAGGGCGTTGCAGGACCGCATGAAATACAGGGAATTGGTGCGGGATTTGTTCCCGAAACGCTCAATAAATCTATTTATGAAGAAATTGTGGCGGTCGAGAAGGAAGATGCGTTTAAATTAGGAAGAGAACTTGCAAGAACAGAAGGTATATTGACTGGTATATCCTCAGGCGCGGCTTTGTACGCAGGAATAAAAATTGCTAAACGCGCTGAAAATAGCGGTAAAATGATTGTTGTTCTTTTACCGGATACCGGAGATCGTTATCTTTCGACTGCTATGTTTTCAGAATAAATTTGTTTGAATAAAAAAGCTTGCAAAATAAATAAATCTGTGTTAGAATACTGACAATAAATATAATAGTTTGCTTTATGTGCGCCTCATTTTGCGTATGGCAATGAGGGGTGAAAAGGGAATCAGGTGCGAATCCTGAGTGGTACTGCCGCTGTATATGCGCACGATGTTTGTTGTTTTACAGACGAAAGTCGGTCATTGGGAAACTGAGAAGGCTCAAAACAATAAGCGATGAATATTCGAAAGTGCGTAAACCAGAAGACCTGCATAAACTGTTTAAAGGAATGGGAGTCATGCGCCCTTCTTTTTCTGCTTTGTCGTTTTGGCGACAAAGGCAATCTGTAATGCGCAGAAAAACAGCTGCGGCGTAAGCCAACGCTGTTTTTATTTTTTTATCAAGATATTTTGACAAAAACTTGCTGCAAATGCGAATATAATTAAATAGAACCACTTTATGTACCGTGTTTGGCGTACGGCCAGCCGGTTTAAAAGGGAACCAGGTGTAAACCCTGGACGGTACTGCCGCTGTATATGTGTATGCTACAGTTTTACAGACGAAAGTCGGTCATTGGGAAACTGAGAAGGCCAAAAACTGCTGCTGTGAATATTTTCACGTACACATGAGTCAGAAGACCTGCATAAACAAAAGGCAATTGCCTTAGTCTGTTTCGCGCTCCTTAAATAAGACAGAATGCAGAGTGGTCAGGCACAGGAAAAATCAGCTGTGGCAAATATTAAAAAAAATATTGCCGCGGCATTTTTTTGCCCGGATCCGGAGGTGAATATGAATAACAAAGTACATAGCTTTCCATCTGCAGAAGAAGAGGAATTTGCGTATTTGCACCAAAACGATACTGATCAGGCATTACTTACATACGTAAGAGCGGTTGCTGAACAGTTGGGAGAAATTCCTAAAGTCAAGGATGTTGTCGGATATTATTTTATAAAAAAACGACTGGGACCTTGGCCGCGCGTATTGGAAAAGGCTGGACTTAAGCAAAAAAGCAAACGGCGGGAGGAAAAAGAAAAAAAGAAACAAACGCTGTTGAAAAATCAATTGCGTTACAGAAAAAAGCGAGAAGAAAGAAAAAATACAAAGCACTTAATGAAAGGAATTGCTAAAAATGAGCTTGAATCGTAAATGTATAGCAGTGTTACTAATTGTTTGTATGTTGCTCGGGATACAGAGTGCAGCAATGGCACAAACCTCTGCTTTTAGTATCTTGGGATCGACTAATCAAAAACAAGAAAATTCTATTACAGGAGCAGCACAGAGTTCAAACGATGAAACAGTAACTGTTTTTGTAACCATTTCAGATGCTGGAAATATACAAAAAAAAAAAAACGGTATATCCATGGCACAGGCAGAGGTAATCGTTACTGATAGAAATGCAGACGGCGTATTTTCGATAGATGAGGCGTTGTTTGCGGCGCATGAACTGTATTTTGATGGAGGAGCAGAGGCTGGTTATGCTTCATACGAAAGCCAATACGGACTCTCCTTGTCAAAACTTTGGGGAAATGACAGTGGTGTGTATGGTTATTATCGTAATAATCAGTCGGCGTTCTCCTTGGCAGACGAGATGCAAGACGGTGATTATATTACCGCATTTGCTTATGCAGACGTTGTGTCATGGATGGATCGGTATAGCTTTTTTAATACCCATTCGCTGTATGTTAAAAGCGGCGCAGTTACATCTCTTACCTTAAATGCCACTTCTTATGACGAAAACTGGAATGAAATTGCGTTACCCTTCGAGGGGGCATTGGTTACTGTATTAGAGAATGGGACAGAGTTGGGTACTACCAGAAGCGATGGTACAATTGACCTTGTTTTTGATGAACCCGGTGTTTATACCTTGTGTGCGACCAGTCAGGACAATGTTATTGTACCTGCGGTTTGCCGGGTGTATGTAGACGCAGGACCTCAATTGGTAGAGGGTGTGCCATCCGAGCAAGATTTCACACTTTCGGAAGGACAGACTTTTTCTATAGATTTACAGGATATTTTTACTTCCTCTTCCGGACAAACATTAGCTTTTTTTGTTGAAGAGAACGGAGAAGAAGCAAAGCTTTGCGATCGATATTATACGTTTTTGCCTGCGCAATCCGGAATGTACACGTTAGTATTTTCAGCAAGTGACGGCGTGTTGCAGTCGAAAGATCAATATAAGGTATATCTGAATGTTGTTTCTGAAGGAGAACGCGTTCCGGTTTCGGTTGAAATGAACGCCGTTTCGCCTTTTGTTCAGATTACAAAACCGGATGGAACGGTCATGCAGCCAGAATTTAGCGAGTCAAAAACATATCAGTACTACCTGATCCCAGGTGAATATATTCTGCAGGCAATAGATCAGGACGGTGCAACATCAAACGGCAGTGTTGGTATTACGATTACCCCGGATGTAGAGAATCAGGTTTTTTCTGTTTACACCGTTACGGCATATTGTTCCTCTTCAGATTGGCTGTATGGCGAGGATTTTAGTTTTGAACAGCTGACAGTTTCTAGAAGAGAGGGGAAAGCGAGAGCTAATACAGCTTGGGGAGCACTTTCTACAAACCCGCAAAGAAAAACATTCCCGGTTATCAGTGGGGATGCCTATTCCTTCTTGTTTGTGCCTTCGTCCGCACATTCAGATGTTGCGACAACCAAGCAAACAGGAACGGTTACCGCAAATGTCACAAAGTCGGTATCACCGATGCAAAAGTTTCAATTAAATGTAACCATTCCTTTCGCTGACGAAAACGGCGATATGCAGAATGATTATATATTGGAAACCGGGACCTTAAGTCAATCTTATATCTATACGTATTCAGAGCCTACGACAGTCGTTCGCAGCAATAATACTGAAACTTATACATACGATACTGCAAAAAACACTACATATTTTTACAGAGTCAGCAATCTCGACAACAAAGATGCGGTGACATATGGTAATTTTGTTACTATAACGAAAGATACGGATTGTGCAGTTACAGAAGAACAATTGCGGATAGGAACGGTAAACGGTGTAAATTATGATCAAGATACGATTGTACGTGATTTAAGTGTTAATCCGTATGATGTGGCAGATATATACTTAAATGTAAATGAAAAAGGGTATTTGTCTTTAAAAACCGGGGAACAGTTTACGCTATATCCAATGCGCAACTGGACAGCCGTTGAGGGAATTTCCAATGCAAAGATTATACAGCCGGATTATAGACTGAGATTGGTGGATTTAGAAGGGGCAGGCGCTGTTACTGTTTTGGAAAACAAAGAGAATACAACATCAAAACACAGTTATACATTTACAGCAAATCACCCTGGCAGTGTTCTTGTTTTAGTGGATTACAGCGCTATGACCAATGCCCAGGGCATGAACGCTGCAAGACCGCAAAGTGTAGATAGAACGTTCTTTTCTGCATGCTGGCCTGAAAATACGGGCGTATTTGTCATTTCTGTCGACCAGGAAAATGAAATTGAGTCTGGAATGATTTTAAATAAAGACAAAAATAGTGTTTCCAAAAAGCTTTCAGGTGATTCTATTGATGCAGAACATGACGTGCTGTATTACAGCGATGAAAATGGTGCGGAGTATACTTTTAAACCCGAAGAGGGTGTAGTTGTAAGCTGTATGTCACCGATTCTTACAGATGTTTCGGCTAACTACAGTGGGATTTTCACTACAGATAATGTAAAGCAAAACCAAGACGGCAGTTTTACACTAAGCGGATTGACAACGGGAAGTCACATTGTAAAGTTACAAAAAGACGATAAAGTTGATTACCAGGTTATACGTGTTAAAAAAGCAGATTATACTGTAAAATGCATGCGCGACGATTCGCCGGTTGATTTATCTGAATTACAGACGGGCGATACAGTACAGATTATCTTTAATCGTCTCTATCATCCTGCAAATAAATTTTCAGGCTATTATAACAGTTCAGCACAAATTTATTATAAAGGAGAAGACGGAACGGAATGGAAAGGTACAGCAAATCAGTATCTGTTTGCTGCAACTGAGTCCGCGCAGACACTTACTTTCACAATACCGGCAAATTGGCCGAAAACAACTTATAGTCTCAAAGAGGGCTGTTTGTTGACCAGCGGATTTTCTTCTGCCTTCGGCTCTCATAGAAGCGTAACTTATGAAAATGGAAAAGCGCCTGACTTTACTTCTCTTTCCAATGTTTCGTATTTGGGAAGGTTGCCTGACATTTCTTTTTCTCTCTCGGATTCCGGATTTTCCGGCGGACATTTTAATGTAACAAACGAGAACGGTGATGTTGTTAAACACTCTAAAATAGTTATTAAAGACGTGGCGGGAAGCTTAATTGAAGCAGATGAAAACGGGTATTTCAAATTACCCGACGGAAATTACAGTTATGCCGTTTACGTGCCCGGTTATATTTACGCATCCGGAACATTTTCAATAACAAAAGGTGCGGATAATGAAATATCGATTTCCCTTTTAGCGGCATCCCCTGATGCGTGGGATGGTTTAACAGAGACCGAACCTAAAACAGAGATGATCGGCGATACACCTTATTACAGTATTACCAATGGTAGTGAGCTATATTGGTTTTCTAATGCAGTTCAAGCCGGCAGAACAGATATGAACGCTTATCTTGCGAAAAATATCGACCTGGCTGGTTATCCATGGAAGCCAATCGGGGATGCGCAGATGCCTTTTTCCGGTGTATTTGATGGAAACGGACATGAAATTTTTAATTTGAATGTTGAATCAGATAAGCCTTTAGCGGGGCTGTTTGGTATGGTTTCGGGCGGTATGATTCAAAATCTTACGGTAGAGGGCAAGATTATAACTGCATCGAATACCGCCGGTGGAATTGTGGGGTATTTAGATGCCGGATCAAAAGAAAAACCTTCTGGAATTTACCATTGCTTGAGCCGTGTAACAATCGAGTCAAAAGGAGATAACACAGAACAGTTTGGTGGTGTTGTCGGTGCAGCATGCGGCACGTCGGATGTGTCCACATTTATTGAAAACTGTGCGTATACAGGAGAACTGCACGCTAAAAAGAGCACTGCAGTTGGTGGTATATGCGGCATACTGACCGGTTCAAATGTCAAAATTACGAATTCTTACAGTACTGGAACAATAGCTGGACAGGACAAAACCGGCGGACTAATTGGCTGGGCAGCATCTTTAAATAGTGCAGGGCATTTTGTGCAAAATGCTTATTTTGCGGGCACAATTTCGGCAGCAAATACACAAGATGCAATTTTAGGAGGAACAGACGGACAAAATCAGCTGGAAAATATTTATTATGTGGATGGTTTAACATCTGCGTTCGGTGCTCAAAAAACGCAAGAGGAAATGTTTACAGACGCATTCAATGCTTTACTGGGAGCTGCATTTGAAAACGATAAGTATGATTTGAATGCCGGATTTCCAGTGCTAAGTTTCCAGAATTATAAAACAGTCACAGTTTCAGTGTATGATTACACTGCGGTTGATAACAAGGTAGATGGAGCAACACAGACAGGTGTTGTTTTAGACGCGGCTGTCATACAGATTCCCCTGGACTGCACGGCAGAAATGGCGATAAAAACCGCTTTGGATGCTCATGACATTTCCTACAAAATAGAAAACGGATATGTTTCAGAAATAAACGGACTCGGTGCCGGGACAGGGTATTCTGGTTGGTGTTTGGCTTATAATAATGACGACTACGCTAATTTTGGCTTGGCAAATTTAACTTTAAAAAACGGGGATACACTTCGATTAGATTACAGCTGTAACTTTGATACGGTAACAGACGATATCGGAAATGGCTGGTACGGTCTGCCGATTGTAACAGAATTTAAGCTGGCAGATAAAACGGTTGAGATGTCTAAAACAGTAAATTTTGACAATGGAAATATGCAGGTGCAATACTACATCAAAGGCAACCAGAATGGTATGTTCCTGATGGAAGGCACCGGTACTGCGGAAGATCCGTTCATGATTCCGATTACAGTAAAATACGGAACGGATATTAGCAAGTTAACCGCAGAACTGCAAACTTCCCTTAATTCGCATTATGTGATTGTTTCAGGATTGCATAGCGATCAAGATTATAGTCAAGACGTTCTTTTCTCCATTTCTTCATTGGGCGGAACACAAGAAAGTTATTATAAAGTGCGTGTTTCTGTGGACGAAAAACCAGATGACAGTGGAAGCACATCAGATAGTATGAAAGTTTCATTCCGTTTGATAGGTGCCACTCCGTCAGATGAAGATGTGGACTTAAGTCTTGGCGAAAAAGGTTATTATGGCAGCGAATATGTGAATTGGTTTAAGACAACAACTTATACTATGGATAAACAAACAACTGTATATGATTTGTTCGAAAAAGCAATGAAAGATGCGGATCTCGATTATACCGGCGAGGAAAACAGCTATGTCAGCAGCATAACAGCTCCGGATGCCTGTGGTGATTTTAC
>CALXJH010000028.1 GCA_944388555.1 uncultured Clostridia bacterium | reverse complement strand
TTTCAATATTTTTCTCGCTTTAAAAAGATAATATTTTACCATTTCGCTGCTTATGCCGAGGTCGGTTGAAATTTGGGAACAGCTCTTTCCGTAAATATAATAAGCAATCGTTGATTCTCGATACTGTTTTGACAGAAGAGATAGCTCTCGACGTAAAAGATTAAGGTGTTCTGCTTCCATATATTCGTCTTCAGGCGTTGTCCAATATGTTCCGACAAAGCTTTCATCAAACTCTATCATTTGATAATTACATTTGCGGATACGTTTTTTAAAGGTATTTTCCGCAATCCGCCACATAAAGCTGTAAAAAGCGTCATCGTTTTTTAATTGATGCACACACTTCAATACTTCGCAGATGATATCGTTAGTTAAATCTTCTGCTTCTGACTTATCATAAAGCCTTGACAGAGAAAATGCAAAAATATTCTTTAAGTTGTCAGATAATATTTGCTTTGCTTTTTCCAGTTCCAAAATTTCACCCCCTACTTTTAAATTGAAAGCTTTCGACTATATAGTATCTAATATAAGGTATCGGTTAATTGTAATTTTATTATATCAATAAAAACAAAAAGCACAACACGAGAGTTTGACTCTACAATGCTGTGCTTTTTAGGCGGAGAAGAAGGGATTCGAACCCTTGCGCCGGGATTCCCCGACCTAACGGTTTAGCAAACCGCCCCCTTCGGCCTACTTGGGTACTTCTCCATATAATATAATTTTATAATATAAATAAAAATGGCGGAGAGGGTGAGATTCGAACTCACGGCTCTTGCGAGTCACTGGTTTTCAAGACCAGCTCCTTAAACCGCTCGGACACCTCTCCATGCCGACGAATTATAATATACCATAGAATTGGAAAATTGTCAATATCTTTTTTCAACTTTTTATTCGCTAAAAGCCTCTTTAAAAGTATTTCCAACACATACGAACTCTATACCTTTTTTGAAGTTACACACAGATTATGTAAGTGCCGCAGACGTGTTTTTACATCTGCGGCACTATTGTAAATTTATGTAAGTTACTTACTGCGCCGGATAAAAAGTCATTTTCCCCTTATACTTCGAATCGCTGAAATTCTGTTCAGGAACTTCTTCTGTAAAGTCTACTTTTATAACTGTTTTCCCACTGCGCATTTCATTTCCGACAATTGCGTTTTCCAGTACCTGAACCTGTCCGGTGGTTGTATCTGTGACCTCTACCCTGACCATAATTCCTTTGAGTGAATCTTCCGCAACATCAAAAGGAATGTCCGATAGATTGATAACCCCCCGGAACTGTACATTAACGCCCATACCTGCCAAATCCACTGTAAATGCTTCATCAAAATCCGGCTTTGATAACTCTTCCGCGTTACTATCCTCTTCTATTTCAGGCAGCTCTACTTTCGGCAGGACCATTTCCTCCGTTTTTGTACTCGGTGGATACAAAACATATTGCGCTTCCCAGTCGTCCTTAAAATTCTGTGTTGTTACGTCATCTGTAGATTTAACCAGAAGAACAACATTATTTTCTCTCGGTTCATTTCCCGTAAGTTCTGAGACAAACGTCTTTTGTTCGCCTGTCTTTTGATTTGTCAGCACTGCACCAAATTTACAGCCCTGTAAATTATCCTTTAAAAGTTCAAAGGGAAAATCCGTATTCATTGCGACCAAGCGTAACACGCCGCCGCTTGCACCAGCATTCACAATTTTACCAGACACAAACTCCGTATTTCCCCAGTCTACCGGTTCAGCCGACGCAAATCCGGTTAAATCAGTTTCCGCACCATAGGATATCGGTGCTAACGTTCCGCCGCCCATCGCTTTCTTAGTACCGTCCTGCATCAGGCCTTCCAATGTGTATGTAAACGCCGCAGAATCACTATCTACTTTTATAATAAACTCAAACGGATACTCGGTTACAGTTTCTTGTTTGGTCTCGCCATCTACTGTATAGGTAATGGTCAGCGACTTCATGTCTTTCGCCATATCTGTAACATACGTATAAGCATAATATTTATCCGGTGTAAGCTGAATCACGTAACCATGTCCGTTGGTATGGTCGGAAACTGTTTTGTGGTTATCTAAGGTAAATGCAATGGTATCCAACGCATAACTGGGGGCTGTTAAACCTGGCATAGGCAAAATAACCGTTGCAATTCCCTTCGCCGGTATAGTTACCGTAAATTTTCCGGAAGCCACTGAAATGGAAGAAGAATTACCATCCGCATCATACAACGTACCGCTGCCACTATACCCTGTTCCGCCCGGCAGATTTTCTCCAAGGGTTACGGTTGTTGTCAGCGCATCCGAAGATTCATTTACCAGTGCCGCGGCAAAGGCGCCGTCTTTTCTGCCCATGATATAATTTACCTTTATACTATCCGGATAAATAACACCTTTTTGCAGCCAAGGCCAGAAACCTTCCTCGCCATAAAATGTACCCGGGCGATGTCCATACTGCTTGGTTAAAAAGTAAGCGTATCCATGCTGATACAATGCCGGGATTTCAATAGCACCTTTTGATTTTGCCTGCACACTGGTAAACAGATAGTCCTCCAGCATAGACTGAAATACCGGAATGTGATGCCAATAAATCAGAGAATAATCCGGTCCCTCATATGGATAATCTGCTTTTTGCTGATGGGTAATATATCTGTCCTGATAATAGCCAGGATAATTCATAAAGCGTCCGATGATTGCATTTCTGGCCTGTACGTTTAAAAATTCATCTCCGGTATACATCGCAATTTTTTCTAAAAAAGCCGCCCATGTATTCATAGTAATGGCATTTCCATGTGCTGCTGTTACGGGATGCTCTGTTCCGAATCCCGTTATCGTTGGTACCCATCCTGCAACTGTTTCAGCCGGAATTTTCTTTGGATTATCTTTTGTTTTTCCATATACGCCAAACGGATAACCCAAGCGCCATTGCGTCATGTCATGATAAAACCAGTTTGACTGCTCTGCTTTATCACTATGTATCGTATGCATCGCTTCTGTCGCAGCAGGGTCAATGATATAATCAGATGTTGCATAACCATTATGGTATCCCGTCGTCCAGGTGGAAGTAACCAAAAGTTCCGCGGCTTTCTGCGCCGCATCCAAATATTTCTTTTCACCAGTTGCCTCATATGTATAAAGGAAAGATGCAACCTTCGGCAAGTAATCCCCAAATACAAACGCCTGGTCAAAATAACCGTTTAAATATTCGCCTTCCGGATCAAATGTTTTCTCAATATATTGATCCGTCTGCGCCTTCATATTTTCCAGATATTTATCCTCGCCAGTCATCCGGTAATATGCATATTGTGTTGTAATGCCGGTAATATCTGACGCTATACTCGATTTATTGACAGCTGTATTTAAAAGATACGGCATTCTGCCCTGGCTCATTTCATATAAGCCTTCTAAAACCGCTGCATTGCCTAATGTTGGGTTTTCTGCAAGCACAGTGGGCGCGTCTGTATAAGTTGTCTCGATATCTCTGCGGCAAAAGTGGGAAGAGGATCTGGAGAGCAAATTGGCAATTGTAGGTATTGCACGCTTTTCAAGCATTTCTTCGTTGCCGGTCAGAAGATATCGCTGAACGGCCGTCATAAAATTCGACTGCGACGAAACACCTTTTGCTTCCATATTATACCAGCCCATATTCTTTGTATCCCATCCGCCGTATATATCGTCTAACATCAATTCATCTATATTGTATATGGCATCATTTAAAGAGCCATAATAGTTTTCACGCACATCTGTGTCATCGTATATATCCATGCAGACATGTGTATACGTTTCATACCAATCCGTCAGACTGTTAATGATTCGGTAGGATACGGTATACGTATCTCCTGCCTCAAATAAACAATTTTCTGTTCCGAACTGCGGCGCTGCAAACTGCCCTCTTAAATTTCCGGAAGGGGTTCTTAATGTTAAACAGTAGGCAGATGTTTCGGGATACGGAACCGCTCTTGGAACCGATTCCGGATCCATCGCAATGCCTTTGGTCAAAAATGTATTTTCTCCTGTTTTAACTGTAAAGGTTGCCATCGGCGTGAACATGTAGCACGCCGGTACCATAGTCGCGTCTTGCGGGACGCGCTTTTTTACATATAAAAACGGAGCTGTTACCTGCTCATAACTGCCGTCTTTAATGTCATCTCCGCTATACAGCAGGAATGAATAAGCGCCAGGTTTCCCAAAAGAGGCTGAAAGGGTTACTTTAGGATCTATACTTACATCGTCGAATGAATAGGTTACTGTAAGATCTGTTTCATTTTGCCGTTCAAAATGCAAACGCACTTCTGTATCTGAAATTTTTTCTACACTTTTGGGAATAAACCAGGTAGGATACCCTGTAGAATATAAATTGTCCACATTGGTTTCAACCGTTTTTCCGTCAATGGCAACCGTTTGTTTGGCGGTTATACCTTCTGCTTCGGTTGAAGTGCTTCCGGCATACCCTACATAGCTGCTGTTTTCAGCACGCAGCATTAAAAAACCAAGTTCCTCGCTGCGATCTTTAACCGTTACCCAATCAGTGCCGTTTTTGACTTTAATTTCATTTTGAACCAGGGTGCCCCGGCGTCCGGTTCCTTCATAAAAAGTAACCGAAACCTGGTCATTACTAATGCTGACTGTATTTAAAGTTTGCATCTCCCCTTTTGACCACTGCGGATAAATAGACATCGGCAAACCGTCTAAAGGACTCACCGGCACCGCCATTTTAGACAATTCTTCCGGATCTTCTGACGGCGTATAATTCAAATCTTTCGTTAAGAAAAATCCCTCACAGCGCGGGAAAAAACAAGAAGTGTCCTGTAACGCAAATGTATGCACGCCTTCACTTAAATCCAAAGTTGACACAAATGTCCAGCGAAAACCTTCTTCTCCGTGTACCCCTAATAATTTATCTTGACGCACACCGTCTACTGCGATATTAAAAAATCTCGCTCCCGGCTGATTGGTTGCATAGTCCCGGTCGCGCACCCATAAATTGTATTTTCCCGGATCTACGATTGTCACCTGTGCGATTGCATCCTTAGAGATATCCTCACTTTTCTGACCCTCTGCAAGTCCAGTTGTTTTCCCTTGCAGCATATCTCCGGAATAAGTCCATGTACCTCTGTCCATAAACATGGCAGAAGTAACATGAAACGCCGCAAATGCTTCATTTGCTGTTATACGAACGGTTTGCGTTTCTTCCTCCCACTCTACTTCACAACCGTATGCCTCCGAAATAAAACGAAGCGGCACCAAGGTTCTTCCCTCTATCAAGACAGCAGGCTGATCAAGCTCATACGCTTTTCCGTTAATTGTAGCGTCGGCTGAATCTACTGTAACCGACACTTTAACACCGCAGCGATTCCCCATTGCTGTTTCTGATACATCATCCCAATAGACATCTGCACCCAACGCTTCAAATATCGCTCTTAAAGGAACCAGCGTACGGTCGTTTAGCAATATCGGAGGCACATCAAACTCTAATTTTTCCCCATTGATATATACCGATATTTCCTCCGCCTGTACCGGTATACACAACAAGGTAATGATAAGAGTGCACACCAAAAAAATCCCTAATGCTCTTTTCATCTTTTCAATCCCCTTTATTTATTGATAGATTGATTTTATCATATTTCAATAACAGTGTAAACAAGAAAAAAGAAACAAAAGGTTTTCATTTCAAAACAGGTATATCCACTTTTTTCCCTATTTACATTTAACTGTGTTTCGGATATAATATTTGAAGGAAATATTTTATTTGGTTTTAACTGTTTTTAAGAAAGTTTTAAGAATTCATTTACAATTATTCAATATTGGCGTTGTATCCTATAACTGTAATCAATATTGGTAACACAAAACAAACAAGGAAAGGAATGTTAAACATGAAAATGAAAAGAAACACCACTGCTATTGCGGCAATTGTTTTAGGTTTGTGCGTACTGACGACCTCTGCTTTAGCGGATGTCATTACAGGTTCTGGATACATGAGCCTTAAAGACTCGCTTAAAACAACTGCCAAATTTGTAACAGAACAGGCGGACAGCTACACAGCAACCATTTCGTATACCTTAAAAGAAGGAAATAAAATTTATACGAAAGCTGAAAATATTGAAAAACGTGATTTTAAAAACCAGAAATCCGAGTCAATCAGCAACACTACCTCTGACAATGTGAGCACTGACGATTATTCCGGTTACCACTACAGTGACAGCAAGATGAATGTGCACGAAAATGATGAAGGTCTTTATGTAACAATGTACCATAACCCGCAGGAAGTGGAGCGCGGCACAAATCCTTTTAATGATGAAATTATGCAGGATGTTGAAAAAGTAGCAGACGCTTTTGTCGGCACTTTGCAGGATATTATACAAACAGAACAAAAAGACGGAAAGACCATGTATATTTGCAACGCAGATTCCTCCCAGATTCCAATCTATATAAACGCATTGACTTCTTTCGGCATTAAATACTCACTTTTTGAAGAATATAACATTGAAAAATGGCAGTTGCCGCAGATTCGAAACGATATTTACGTTTCCAACGCTTCTGCAAAGATTTGTGCGAACGAAAATGATGTTATTACTGACGCCGTACTGGTTGGGGAATTAAAAGGAAAAGAAAAAAATGGCACTGAACACACGTTCCAGCTGGAAATTTGTTTCAGCCTGACCGATATCAATGCCACTGAAATTCAAACGCCAGACATAACAAACGCAGAAATTTACTATGAATCGGGCAGTGTAAGCGAATACAGCATGAGTTTGCCGTCAACTGATATTGGAAAATACACATCTCCTCAAACAGATATTGTAGACGGGAAATTAGTTAAAACAGGCGAATATGTGCTGGAAATCACAGATATAAGCGAAAGCAGTGCTACAGGTCGCTTCGCATCACCGGACGGCTTTAGCTTTGACTTTACCGCAGAATTTTCTAAAAATGAAGATAGTTTCTATGGCGCTAAATTCGAGTATCAGCAAAATGGTGAAACCAAATATGGTGTCTTAAATAAAAGCGGTGATTTAAACCTTACCATTGACTTAGACGTTGTATTTGACGAACAAGGAATTGCAAACTATATGGAGCCTACAATTGAATTTAACAGAGTCTTTGAGTAAATGAATGTATATGCTATTGGGCAAAAAGAAAACTCTTTTTGCCCAATAGCTGCTGAAAAGGAGAATGAACAGAATGGATTTTGCGATAAAACTCGAAAATTTAACCAAATTATATAAAAATAACCGCGGAATTACAGATCTGAATTTAGAAATATTGCCCGGAGAAATTTTTGGTTTTTTAGGACCGAACGGCGCGGGCAAGACGACTGCAATGAAAATTATGACCGGCCTTCTGCTGCCTGACCGCGGAAATGCGTATTTAAATGGATACAGCATCTTAACAGATTATGAAAATGCCATGCGTGATATTGGCTGTATTATTGAAAATGTGTGTATGTTTCCCTATCTTACTGCTTATGAAAACTTAAAATTGTGTGCGCGGTTTTATCCTGAGATTGATGAAAACCGTCTTTTGTGGTCACTGCAGGAAACCGGTATGCTTGCATACAAAGATGAACGTGTTAAGAATTTTTCGCTTGGCATGCGGCAAAGAATGGGTATTTCACTTGCCATCCTCTCCAATCCTAAAATCTTAATTTTAGATGAACCCCTTAACGGACTGGATGTGGAAGGTATGGTCGAAATGCGAAAGCTTTTCAAGCGTTTATCTAAAGAAAACGGTACGACTGTATTTATTTCCAGCCATCTTATACATGATGTTGAATTGACTTGCGATCGGGTTGGCGTTGTATACAACAGCAAATTATTAGGCGTTGAAAAAATAGATACAATCTTGAAAAACTATTCTTCCCTTGAAAATTATTACTTAAGTGAGGTAGATATCAATGGCAACTCTTAAAGCCGCTTATTTAAATGAACTATATAAAATTTCAAAAAAGAAAAAATTATTTGTGGCAGGTATCTTAAGCGTAGCGCTTATCGGAATAATCAGCTTAATTTTACTCGGCATAAATAATTTAGCCGGAATTGGTATGACGTCTAAGGGTGAATTTGCTCTTTTGATTCTGCCTTTCTTTGAATATACCATTATTCCTTTGTTTACAGCTTTCATTGCAATTGATATGTTTAACGGAGAGTTTACAAACGATACCATCAAACTTACGCTCACACGTCCGATATCAAGAACAAAAGTTTATCTGTCAAAGGTATTTGCCTGCGCGACATTTATAGGTGTTTTCTTATTATTTACCATGCTTACAGCAATTGTAATTTCGCTGTTTAGCGAATTTTCCTTATCCAGCCTGATTAAAATTATAATTGCATATGTATCCACATTTATTCCACTTTTTGTCTTTTCGCTGATGGTTATGTTTGTTTCCAACTTTGCAAGAGGCAGCGCAAGTGCGTTTTTGATCTCCATTGTCCTTTTCTTAGCTATGAAAGGATTGGAATTCACGCTGCCAACCTTTCAAAGCTTTTTCTATACAGCAGGTTTTGATTGGTATAAATTATTTATCGGTAGTTACATCAATCTGAGCAAAATCATACGATTGTTCTTTATATTTGCCGGTTATACAACTGTATTTTTATTCTCCGGTATTTCTTTATTTGATAGACGCTCTATTTAATTTTTTCATTTCAGGTGATTGTATGGGATTAAAAAACAAACTAATTATTCAGAACGTGATACTCATTGCAATAACTGTATGCGCAACTTTGCTCTCCATCCTTATATACAGTTATTTCTACGAACGGTTTACACAAAAACCTGCGCCCGGTATTTATAACACCGGGCTAATTGTGATTACAGACGGTGATCGGGTTATTCACGCAAGCAGCCAACTGTCTGAAGCACAGATCGGAAGCCTGATGATCGATATTAAAACCAATGCTTCAAAAGTTATGCTGAATGATCAGCCTTACCTTGTTACCTCTGAATCTTTTCAAATCGGAAACGACACACCTTATACCGCCTATTCGCTTACACCTTCTATCAACATAACTTCCTATTACAAGAATATGGCTGCATTTTTAATCTGTGTATTTCTAATTGCATTTATTCTAACCGCACAAAGCATCGCAAGATACAATCACAAGCATATTATAAAACCG
>CALXJH010000027.1 GCA_944388555.1 uncultured Clostridia bacterium | reverse complement strand
CCCCGGTTCAAATCCGGGTGGCACCTCCATGTCGCGGCAAGCCTTTTGGCTTGCCGTATTTTTATGTAAAATACGGCTTCGCTTTACCGGCCGCCGTGTCATTTTTGCAAAAAAATGCGCGGATCGTCTGTTGGGTTGCAGGCGTTTATGCGAAAAGGCAGCGCTGGCGTGTTTTTATGAGCAATAAATATTTTTACGGTGTACTGCCGCCGATTTTTGCCTTTTTGTGCACAGCGCCTGAGACGCATGGATAGGCAGTTATTTTATGTACAGCAGATTGGAACGGATTTTGTGCCGTTCCAATTTTTCTTTGCAGAAAAATGAGTCACACGCGCCATCGCGCCACCTTTTACACAAAAAGGTACGCTCTGCTTACCGCTTTGTTTGCTTTTGCTGACGCCTTTTTGTGTATTGTGCCTTTAAAGTGCCGGCGGCTATATCGGTTGGTTGAAACAGGTTGGAACCGGTTTTGTTTTATTCTTCTGTCTTTGCTTATTATACTGAAAAAGTACAGCCTGTAATTGATGTTTATTACGGCAAGTGATTTTGTGTATTTCGGGAAAAATGGTGTTGTGTTTTTGTTTTTTCAAAAATAAAGGCGCAGATATGCGGGATTCACTTGTGCAATATGCCGCGGTATGGTATAATTTCTTTTGAGGTGAGTATTTTGAGAAAAGTTAATCTTGTATGGCTCAATCGCGTTGTTTTAAGCGCAATTGCGATTCTTAACGCTGCGCTGTGCGCCGCGTATAGTTTGCTGCACACAGCCGACATATTTGTGCCGCCGGCGCAATCTTTGCTGCTTCTGGCCGTGGTTTCTTTTGTACCGCCTTTTTTCTGCCTGATCGGCATACTGTATGCGGCAATCTGGGCAACCTTAGAACCGCGCGGATATAAGCGCAAATATGTTGTGTGGATTGCGATATTTGCCGCTGAACTGATTGTTTGGGGAATAGGATTTGCCAGATTGGTGTACGCATAAATTTTTACTTTGCAGACAAAACCAGTCTATACTGCCGACAAAGGAGCATTTTCCCAATTGTGGGTTTCTTTTTGGAACATACGGCGAAACTTAGGCTAACGGCGCTGAAAAACAGGCTCTTGCAAAAGAAAATCATATACCGCATATGCGAGACACGGGGAAACAAAAAAATGACCGACAGTGAACCGCCATAAAAAGCAGACAGAATCAGTCGATGCAGGAGAAAACATATATTGACAAATTATGTAGTTTATTATAAAATATTAAAAAAAGGGGGTTTATATTTATGTATTGTAAAAATTGCGGAAATGAAATGGATCCGAACGCTGCGATCTGCGTAAAATGCGGGTTTGCGAAGGGAACAGGCAACCAGTTTTGCTATAACTGCGGACAGGCGGTTGAACCGGGTGCAAAGGTGTGTACCAATTGCGGATACGCGTTAAACAGTCCGGAAGCCTGTGATCCTTCTACGCAAAAATCAAAAATAGTTGCCGGCATTTTGGGTATTTTCCTTGGCGGGCTGGGTGTGCACAATTTTTATCTTGGATATATCGGCAAGGCGATTGCCCAGATTGTATTATCCTTTTGTTTTGGTATCGGTGCAATTTGGGGGCTGATTGAAGGTATTCTCATTTTGACCGGATCTATCAATAAAGATGCGAACGGAGTTCCTTTGAAGGATTGATTTTTATATGCGTTTGCAAAAACGAATTGTGAAGCTGCGAAATATAAATGCACTTGGCATGAAGCTTCTCGTGCTGGCTGTTCTTCTTTGCGGCATCATTTTTCTGTACGTTTCAGAGATCGGATGTGTATGGCGGTATTTTTTCGGCATTCCATGTCCCGGATGCGGCATGACAAGGGCGTATATTGCTTTGCTGCATCTTGATATCCGAAGGGCGTTTTACTTTCATGCGATGTTTTGGAGCGTTCCTGTTTTGCTCTTATATGTTTTATTTGACGGGAAACTATTTTCAAACGCCAAAATCAACAGCGGCGTACTCATCCTGATTGCCGCCGGGTTTATTGTAAATTACATAACTAAATGGATATAGCATGCGAACTGTTCATAATTGGTTTGATGACTGCGTCTGTTTTCATAAACAATACGGATTTTAAAACAACCGGCATAGCTTTTGCGCTATGCCGGTTGTTTTTGCGTGTTCATTGGTTTAGCCTTAAGCGGACAAACCTTGAAAAAGAAAGTTAGATATCTTGGCATCGGTTTCGGCGGCACACAAAGGTAGGGTAGAGCACAATTATAAGATACGCAAGCGATGCATAAAGCCGTTTTTCCCATGAAAACGGCTTTATTTTTTCAGAAAGAATGAGTAAGGAATGGATCAGATGTAAAATATTTTTATATCTTTTGTGATATAGCGACTTTTTCAAAGGCCTGAAACGGCATTGCCTTTACGCTATGCCTTTTTTATGCCGCTTTTTATTTCATGTTTGCGGGATTGTTTTGCCCATAAGCGCAACGGTTTCCGGATGGCGCTTATACATAGCTGGCATGTAGAACGTTATTCACAGAGAAGACGTACGTTTTTACCCAAAGTGATTTCTATTTCGCGGGGCGCCCGATAGGAAAGCAAAAGGATATCGCCTTGCTTTTCCCATTGCACGTCAATATTCCCAAACGGCGTCGGTACGCTGCCTTTGGCATACGTCAGGTGAAATGGTTCCGGACAAATTTCCGCTTTCGTAAAGCCGATCGCGGTTTGCTTGACACCTAAAATACCGGTTGTCCATTCATATAAAGGAACGGCGCTCCAGCCGTGACATTCGCTGCGCGGTTTGCCCGGATTTTCACACCAGGTGGTGCAATGCTGGTCCATCATTTTCAAAAAGCCGTCCATCAAGGGAAATATTTGCCCGTACATGCCGATTTTTTCCAGCGCACGGAATAGGAAAAAGCTCATGGAAAAACTGCAGGCGGTTGTCTGTGGATTCAACATGATTTTTGCCAGTTTCTTTGCAGCTTCCCCGGTTTCTATTTCAGCCAGTATCGCCCAGATCGCTGTATGCTGGCTGCAGGCGGTATTGGTTAAAGTATCCTTGTAATATTGCGTTTGGTCGTTCCAGAAATGCTTTTTTATTGCCCGATTGAGCGATGTCCGCCTTTGTGCATATTCCTCTGCCAATGCCGGTCTGCCTAAATGCTGTGCAAGCGTTTGCGCGCATTTTAAGCCGACTGCGTACAGCATGGAATGTGCGGCAATCGGTTCATGTCTTCCACCGGTGGGCACACCGTTTTCCCAGTCGCCCGCCCAGTCCAGATAAGGCCAATAAGCAGACGGCACCAAGCCGTTTTCATCCAGCATAGACGCAAATGCCCATAATGCTTTATCCAATGTCCCGAAATATTGCTTTGTAAATGCCGCATCTCCGCTGTAAATATAATAGTCATGCAGCAGAAGAATCCAGTATATCGTGAAAGAAGGAATAATTTGCGTAACGCGTGATGGGTAGTTGGCGCACAACAGACCGTTTGGCTGCTGCGATTCTGCAAGGTCGGCAATCGCCTTTTTGGCTAAACGTGTATCCCGGCTGATTTTCAGACCGTACAAAACCTCCAAATAACTGTCCATGGCATATTGCTGCTGTTCGAAGAAAGGACAGTCTACCAAAATTTCATGACTGCAGCACTGCAGCGTTCGGATACTGATATCCCACATCTGCTCAAGACGTTTGTCTGAACAGCGAAAATCCGAGGTGATCGCATATGGATAGAAATAGGGCTGATATGTAATTTCAATTTCGGTGTTCTGTATATCCCCGCACATAACTTGTATATAGCGAAAAGCGCGGTACCACCAAAATTCTACCTCCTGTTCTTCTCCGCTTAGTTCTATGTAGTCAGATGGCCCTGTAATGAATCCGGAAGCGTCGTCTCGCATGTCTTTTTCAAAGACCCAATAATCCGGGTGTTTTATGAAACATTCTCCATACGTCAGCTGCAAAACATCTCCCTTTTTTCCGCGCACTTTGATGCGCACTTTTGCGGTGGTATATGCACCGGCATCTAAAACATAGCCGTTGGCTTCCGTTTTTACTTTTTTCAATGTTTTTGCAGGCTGTCTTTCCAACTGCGGCAGCGGACTCTCCCGCAAACGCCACGGAACCAAGACTCCCCAGGGATCCGATCCGCCGGTTTCTTCAAACATTTCTCTGCCTTCCTCTATTTCTACTGGCGTGTACCGATATTGTGCATGGTGACGCTCAAAATGACAGACCGAATACATAACCAGATTTCCCTGAAAGAAATCTATGCCCTCTATTGTGCAGGCCTTCCAGTCCGCATTTGTTTTGCATACACATTGCTCGTTTTGTGTAACCTCCACCCAGAGCATAGGCCTTGGAGTAGTAAATGCGGAGGTGAAGGCGCCGTCTGCTACGTGCAGTACCATCACCTGTATTTCATTCTCGCCTGCCCGAAGAAAAGAAGAAATGTCCAGTTTTTCGTAAAAATGTGTATACGCCGTTCCCTGGCAGGGGCCCTCGCAGACAAACTTATGGTTTATATACAGTTTATACCGCGTGCTGGCCGTAATTTTAAGTTCGGTTTTGTTCTGTTTCTCCAGTACAAACGTGCTGGAAAATACATAAGTTTGCGTCTGGGTATACGCTTGTTTTGTCTGTATCCATTTTGTGTGCATTTTTACTCCACCTTTTTCTATAATATAGGGGTTTAACAGATATATAAATGTGTGTTCTGTATATAGATGTGGCATGATTATAACATGGATGCTTTTTGCCTGTCAATACAAACTGTAATTTTTCGTTTAGAATTTAAAAAATGTATGAAATGTGCCACGGAATTCTAAAAAAGCAGATGTGCGAAGATTAAATGCAGCTTCCGGCAAAAATGCGGTTAAGCAGTATAGAGCTTGCCGGCAAATCATACGTGCAGAAAAAATGAGAAAGCCTGCCGCTTACATGTAATCGGCAGGCTTTGTTTTGCACAATTCTTTTTCAGAAGCGTTTATTTGCATTTTTTTTGTTAGTTGGCGGGGGTTGTTAAAATCTGAATATCGCTGTCTTTTACAAACACCTCGTCTTCATACTCGGAAGAGGGGGCTTTATAGATGCTGTCGGAAGTAATGGGGGCAGTGCCGGCGCCGCCGGTATATATCGGCGTGCCTGTCTGCATGATCACATCTTGGAGCTGGATGCCGGTTACGGTATGATTTTCGTCATATGCGCCTACGCGGATGGGCGGCTGCGTGCCTGCCCACGGCGCTTTAAAATTGCGGATGGTTACGCCGTCAACGCTGCCCACAGGACTCGGCAAGCCTTCCGGCATGGGTTTGTTTTCGTTGCCGCGGCTGGTTGAGCCTTGTACAACGTCGATCAGAATGTTTCCGTTATAGGTGCTGATGCTTTTTTCTACAAAAAAGTTTTCTACCGTTACATCCGAAACGGCCGCCCAGTCATTGACGGTAATGGCAAATCCGTAGGCCGCTTTCTGCAGTACATAGGTGTCTTTGATGAAGATATCATACATGGCTTCCTGCTCCATGGAAGAACCGATGCGTACCGCGTTGCCTTCTAAATTATACATAACATTGTTTTGGGCGGAAATGGCGTAAGTAGGACGCCCGTAAGGATGTTCGGGGGTTGCGATCTTCTCGTAGTCGGTTCCGTGCCAGCCGAAGCAGTCGTCGGCCGACAGAATAAAGTTGTTATTGATTTCAAAATGATCCACGCCGTCTATATCAATGCCGTCGTTATTGAGCAGAATTCCCATGGTATTAAAATATTCAATCACAAAATCCGAACAATTTACATACAGCGTCTGCCATTCCCTGGCATTGCGGGTGCCAATACCTTCTATCTGTACGTTCTTACAGTTTTCAAAATAAATACCTTTGATGTTGCCGGTATTGGTAGAGCTGCGGCATTCTAAAATACCACGTCCGTAAATACGGATTCCGTCGGGGTTTTCGGTAACGTCTTTGGTTTCAATTTTGGCTTCCAAAACCGCGCCGGGCGCGAGGTATACACGCATGCCGGGCTTTAAACTCAGTGTGCCGATGCCGGCGTGATAACCGGTTTCAAAGTATACAATCTCATTTTCCGTAAAGCTGGGATTGGCAGGACAGGTTTTAACGCCGTCTGCATAATAGGTGATATTGTCGCCGTACTTATACGGAACATCCGTTTCAAGGGGCGTGATGAGCAGGACAATGTCTTCATATCCGCTTCCGCTGTTGATAGCCCAGTTCCGGATATATATAACCTGCGGTTTGTCTATAAAAATATAGCCGACGCCTTTTGAGATGGTATGCGGAATGGAAAGTTCCTGCGGAGATACCCACCATCCGTCCGATAAAACCGTGCCGTTGATTCCATGCAGTTCGATTGTGATTTCCTGATCGGTTTTAAGACAAAATTTTGCAACATGGATATACGAAGAAGGTTTATCCCTTGCGCCGCCCTCGTCCATGCCTTTTAGCTCTTCCCGGCGGACCGGTATGGTTTTGCCGCCGGCTGTAATCGAAATGGTTTCGGACAAAGGCTCGGTGATTTTTCCGGGATCGGGAACAATGACGGTGCTTTCTTTTTTAAATACAGGCGCGGTATAGAGTACATTGCCGGCCGCGTCCTGTATTTTTGCCTGCAGCTGACAGGTATCGTCGCTGACTGCAATTTCCGCTGCGATATAATCTGTATCTGCCGCAGCGGTTTTAGACGCCTGACTGCTCGCTATAACCGCGCCGTCCTTTACAAGTTCGGCAACCAGCGTAACACTGCGGTCTTTTAAGTTATACAAATCGGCGTGTACCAGAATGTTTCCAGTCTGCAGCGTGTAAATCTGAAAATCATCTTTATAATAGGAAATTTGCGCTTTGCCGCTGTCTTCTGCGGCGGCAGGCTGGAGCGGGAACAAAGCTGTTATAAGCAGACATCCTAAGAGCCATAAAATAATTATCTTTTTCATAGGTTCCTCCTTATTGTACGCTTGAAATAATTTTACCGGTGTATGCTTCCTGCTCGCCTGCGTGTTTATAACTTTCCGGACTGCCAAGCACCGGGAAAAACGCGGTTGCGCGGAAGTTGCCTTTCGGATCGCGCAGGACGATTCCGCTTTGTACGTCGGTGCAGATGCCTTTTTGTACGCCGCCCGAAAGGGTTGTGTACATGCCTTGCTGTCCTAAGGTCATAGCTCCCGGATCCGGCGATACATTGCCTGTATCGGTAACAGCCAGCGCGGACAGCGCACCGCCTTCAAATATACCAATCGAATAGGCGCCGTCTGCTTTATATACGGCGTTTATCCGGTAGATATAAGCGGTATCCGCCAGTGAAAGCGTGAGGGTAATATCCAATGCTTCATTTGTATAGGTGAGCACAGCGGTGTTGTTTTCTACCGTAACCGCCGAAGGAAGCAGATATTCAAATTTCCCCGCGCGGTATACGTTTGAGCCGTAGTACTGCTGTAAATTTCCATAGGCGTCGGTGTAGGCCGTATTGAAAATCTGCGCGCCGAGCAGCGGACGTTCTAATGCGGCGCGGTCCGCCGACAGTAAAATCAGCCCGAAATCTTCGGTGCGCGCCTTGGTGGGAATCCAGTCTGCGCCAGCCTGACAATACAGCGCGCTTTGCACCACCGTGCCGCCCGAAGTCTGTACGGTATAGAAATCTGCGCGCAGCTGCCCATTGGATATGCTGGCGCTCGAGAGCGTTTCTTCTGTTTCTTTTGCGTATGCCGGGAAGGCGTAGTCTTGCAGCAAGGCTTTTTTGACAACCAGCTTACTGCTCTCTAAAAGGGCGTCTAATGTGTCAGACGGCGTGTATTGCGCGTCCTTTGTCAAGAGTACGGCGTCGCACCGGCCGTAAAAGTTGGCGGTGTCGAGCATATCCAGTTCGGTAACGCCTGCCGGCAAAGTCACTGTGCCGCCGTTTTCCCATGCGTGGCCGTCCTTGCCGTGTGTGCCGAAGGTAGGGGAGAGCACCGTCCCATTGACCGATATATTGAAAAATCTTGTGCCCGGCTGATTATTGGCATAGTCCCGGCTGCGTACCCATACGGTGTAGGTACCGGCACTGTCAATATCAATATAGGCTTTTGCCGGCGTTGTGGAAGCCGGATCGTTGTTGCTTCCGCCAGTCAGCATGCCGGTTTCAAAACAGTTGGACGAAGCCGCAGACTGCGTCCAGGTTCCGAGGGTAGTAAAGCTGGACGGTAAAAGCAAATAGGTGTCTGCAGCGGAAATCTGCGGGATATCCGCGTACACAATGACCTCCTGCGCCGCGTCGTTCCACTCTACGGCTGCATTTAAACTTTCTGCCACAAACCGAAGCGGAACCATAACACGGTCTTGCTGCATAACAGCGCACTGGTCTAAGTAAACCGGGTTTTCCGAAACATAAGCAATCGAGTTCCCAACCGGAATGCGAATTTTAATTTCTTCCCGCGTACCATAAGCTGTTTGCGTTTCCTCCTCCCAGTCTACCTTGCACCCCAGCGCTTCAAAAAGCGCCCGGAAAGGAACAAGCGTCCGGTCATTTAATGTAAAGGGCTTGGAATCCTCCGCAAACACCAGGTATTTCCCGTTCAGCTTAACTGCAATCTCGTCCTGCGGACGTGTATCCTGTACCAAAATGTTTTCCGGGATATAGGTGGGAAGCGCCGGCTGCTGCGGCTCTTCCGGCTTTGGAAGGTTTGGCAGTTCTGCGGGCGGTGTGTAGGCAAGCGGGGTGATGCCGCATGTTTCAAATGCTTCCTTTAGCGCCGCTTCGCTTGTCGGATAGCTGTAATCCGGATCGGTCGAGAGCGCAACCGCAATACAACGTCCGTAATTGCGGGATGAATCCACCACTTCTACGGTGCATTTTCCTTGCGAAAGCTCTATTTGTCCGGCAATCTCCCATGCCCAGCCGTCTGTTGCGTGATCTCCCAATTTGTTTTCCAGCATGGTTCCGTTTACCGAAATTTTAAAAGTGCGGGATCCTGTGGAAGTCGCAAAATCACGGGTGAATGCCGAAACTGTATAATTGCCGGCTTCCGAAATTTCAAACGTTACGCCGGCGGATTCCGGCGTCCCCGGTTTCGGCGATTTTAAACTGTTGAACATGCCGCCGCCTGCTGTGTCCTGCGCCGGCGTCACAAGCTGCCATGTCCCCAGATGTGAGGCAAAATCCTCCGCTTTTATGTACAATGCAGACGATTGAGCCTGTACCGCTACAGTAAAAAGCGAAAATACGAAACATAGAATAACCAATAATGTACCTGTCTTTTTCATATTCTAAGCCCCCCTTTTTACCTAAATTATATAAAAGCATTGACATCTTGTCAATCGCATTATATGATATAAGTATAACAATATGAAACAGGGAGGCGATGCGATGCGGCATTTTAAATCCACCTATCTGCCTATCATGCAGAACTTGCCTATTTATATCGTCGATATCGGCGGATCGGATTTTCAGAAAGTAGCCGAACGTCCGGCAGGGTCAGCAAGCTGGCATCTATTTTATACCCTGCAGGGCAAAGGCGAAATGATTGTAAAGGGCAGCAAACAAACGCTCACGGCTGGAAATTTGATGATTCTTCGGGCAGGGGAGCCGCATAAATACTATCCGCTCTGTGAGAAGTGGGAAACGAGATGGATTTTATTTTCCGGAAAGGAAATCGACAGCTTAATGGAAACGCTGGGCATCACAGCCAGCACTTTGGTTTCGGTGTACGATGCAGCTTTTTTAGAAAAACGGTTTTATGAACTCTATGACGTATGCAAGCAGAATTTTGAGCCGGTGACCGTATCTTACCTGCTCTACGCCCTGATTTGTCAGGTTTCGCTCTGGAAAAAGGAGCAAAGCATGCAGCCGCTTTGCGATATCATCTGCAAAGCGACCCGGTATATTCAGTTTCATTTTGACGAGCCTATTACATTAGCCGATTTAACCGAATACACCAAGGTTTCCGGACAATATTTGTGCCGTTTGTTTCAGAAATATTATAGCATGCGCCCGTTTGCGTATATCAACAAGATGCGGCTGGAAAAAGCGCAGAACTTGCTGATGGAGGGAAAACTTTCTGTTTCTGAAATTGCCCGGCAGTGTTGTTTTGAGTCGTCCAGCTATTTTGCAAAGAAGTTCAAGGAGCAATTCGGCGTCTCTCCGTCCCAATTTATGAAATATTATCGGGAATGAGGCGGCAAGCGTAGCGGAATTTTCCGGGGGGGCGTTGACACCGCCTCGAAATTATGATACAATGCGCGTATTCTAAAAAACGGCAATTGTAAACAGGTTAATGATAAAAAAAGGAGTGATGTTTATGCTGAAAATAGCTATGATCAGCCGTTGGCATGTGCATGCCGACCAGTATGCAAAGGAGATTCAGGATACACCGGGCGTAGAAATCGCCGGGGTGTGGGATGATGATACAGCGCGCGGGAAACAGTGGGCAGAAGAGCTAAAATGTCCTTTTTACCCAGACTATGATGCGCTTTTAAGCAATCCGGATATTGACGGCGTGGCGGTTGTATCTTCTACCAATTTACATCCCGAACTTCTCATAAAAGCCGCCAACGCGAAAAAACATATTTTTACCGAAAAAGTGCTGGCTTTTACAAAGAAGGATGCGGAAAATATTCGCGAAGCCGTTATCCGCAATCAGATCCACTTTACCATATCTCTGCCGCATAAAACCATGCCCGGCGTGTTGATGGCAAAAAAGATGGCGGATGAAAACGCGTTCGGACAAATTACATATATGCGCGTGCGCAATGTACACGGCGGAAGCGTTGCAGACTGGCTGCCCGCGTATTTTTATGACAAAGCGCTGTGCGGCGGCGGAGCAATGATGGATCTTGGCGCACATCCTATGTACTTGCTGGAATGGTTTTTAGGCAAGCCACAGAAAATGGCGTCGGTGTTTACCCAAGTCACCGGCCGCGGTGTGGAAGACAATGCGGTAAGCGTTATGCAGTTTGAAAACGGTGCGATCGGCGTTTCGGAAACGGGATTTGTATCCCCGTCCGACCCGTTTACCTTAGAAATCAGCGGAACAAAGGGATATATTTGCGTACATCCGGACGGAATCCGCTATAAAAATGAGGAATCGGGGCAAAAATGGGTATCGGTTGCCGAACCGGCATTCACGCTGGAGCGGCCGATTGCCTATTGGATCTCCAGCATACAGAACAATACCGAAAATACGTTATATGGAATTGAAGAAGCGGTGGCGCTGACTGCCTTTATGGAAGCGGCTTATCAGTCCTGCCAGCAGGATAAAACTGTTTCCATGTAATCATCCGTGTAAAGAATAAATTCCCCTTTGCCCTGCGCTGGGCAAAGGGGGATTTATTTTCAGCAGATTATTTTAAGAGTTCATACACAGGCTTTAAAGCCGGATACAGTTTGCGGTAAACCGAATAGTTTTTGGCATATTTATGCGCGTCGGCGCCCGGCGTATAGGTTCGGGTGTGCGAAATCAGCGCATGGCAGGCCTCCTCAACCGAAGGATAAACGCCTGCTGCAACACAAGCTAAAATCGCCGCGCCGTATGCAGGGCCTTCTGTGCAGGCCGGGGTGTACACTTGCATACCATAGATGTCGGCAAGCATCTGGCTCCAGAACGGACTTTTACTGCCGCCGCCGCAAATGGTCATGTGTCCGACGTCTGTGCCCATTTCTTTCAGAATACATATACAGTCGGAAAGCGAAAAAGATACGCCTTCCATAACCGCACGCAAAAGGTCGGATTTGGTATGTATGGCTGAAAGTCCGAAAAATACGCCGCGTGCGTCGGGGTCTAACCAGGGTGTGCGTTCGCCCATAAGATAAGGGAGATACAGAAGGCGGTTGGCACCGATGGGGGAGCCGGCCGCTTTTTCATCCAGCAGTTTATATACATCCTGCCCGCTTCTGTTTGCGTCGTCGGTCTCTTTTTCGCAAAACGTATCCCGGAACCATTTTAAAGACAGCCCTGCCGCCTGGGTTACGCCCATGACGTGCCATTTGCCTTTTACGGCACTGCAAAAGGTGTGGACTCTGCCTTTTTTATCTATAAGCGGCTGATCGGTGTGTGCAAATACCACGCCGCTGGTGCCGATGGTTGTAAAGGCTTTTCCCGTTTCCACAACGCCGGTGCCGACCGCCGCTGCCGCGTTGTCGCCTGCACCTGCCGCAACCGGAACACCCTGCAGACATTGTGGTACTTCTTTTGACTGAACATAACCCGAAACAGCGCTGCTTTCATACAAGGCGGGAAGTAAGGCGGGGTCTATGTCCAGCGCGCCGAGCATTTCCCTGCTCCAGCATCTGTTTTGGATATCCATCAGCTGCATGCCGCCGGCGTCTGATACGTCGGTCGCATAGCTTGCGGTCAGCATAAACCGTATATAATCTTTTGGCAGAAGAATATGACGGCAGCGTTTAAAATGTTCCGGTTCGTTGTTTCTAACCCACAGCAGTTTTGCCGCCGTAAAGCTGGACATGGCAGGCGCCGCGGTTATATCAAAAAGCCTCTCTTTCCCGACCGCTTCGGTAAGTTCTGCACATTCTTTGCCCGTGCGCTGATCGCACCAGATAATCGCAGGGCGAATGGGGCTGTTTTGTTGGTCCAGCATGACCAATCCGTGCATTTGTCCGGTGAGTCCAATACCGCCGATATCCATGCCGTCTTCACATATTTCCCGTAAGCCGCGTTTTACGGCTTCCCACCAGTCGGCGGGATTTTGCTCTGCCCATCCGTTTTCCGGCTGATACAGGGGGTATTCTTCGGTGTGTGTGCGCAAAGCGGCGCCTTTTTCGTCCATTAAAAGCACTTTGGTTCCGGAAGTGCCGATATCAATTCCAATGAAATACATGCTATGCCTCCTCCTCTTCTGCATCAAAGAAAAGGGTTACGCTTTCTCCTTTTTTCAAAAACACCTTTTTGAAAGCACGCAGATTTTTGTGCGGAATATATTCAAATTGCAGTGCGGTATAAGCGGTATCATACGGCCCGTTATTGGTCAGCCGTACGCAGTTGTTTTCTAAAGGTTCTTCTATAATCTCCGAATAGCTCAAACCGTGGCCGAACGGATAAAGCGGCGTACCGCTGAAAAATTTATAGGTTCGGTTTTCCATAGAATAATCCGCAAACGGCGGCAGATCATCGGTAGATTTATAAAAGGTTACCGGCAGTCTGCCGGACGGGCTGGTTTTCCCAAATAATATATTGGCAAGTGCGGTACCGCCTTCTGCGCCGGGGTAAAAACACTGCACCACCGCGCGGCATTTTTTGTCCTGATCGGGCAGTGCAATACAGCTGCCGCTCACGTTTACAAACACCACAGGTTTTCCGGTTTGGATGATTGCCTCATATAACTGCTGCTGGGAAGGCGGCAGGTTTATATCGGCTTTATCCCCGCCGGCAGAACCGTTATAATCGTCGCACTCTTCGCCTTCTAAACTCGGATTTAAGCCGCAGATTAAAATGACCACATCCGCCCGGCGCGCCGCAAGAATCGCTTCTCTTAACGGCCGCTCTGCCCATTCGTGTATAGCGGCGTCAAATAAATGACAGCCTCTTGCGTACCACACTTTTCCTTTTGCCTGGTTCTGAATGCCGGCAAGCAGGGTGGTGTAGCGGGAGGGGGTTCCGTTGTAGTTTCCGAGCAGTACCGAAGCGTCGTCTGCCAAAGGTCCGATCACCGCAATATTTTGGGTATCTGAAAGCGGAAGGATTCCGTCGTTTTTCAGCAAAACGATGCTTTCTTCCGCCATTTTAAGGTTCAGCGCCGTGTGCTTCGGACTTTCCACCACATCATACGAAATCGTATCATAAGGACAATCGCTGTCAAACATCCCCAGACGAAAACGCGCGTAAAACAGTTTTTCTACCGCGTGCGTGATGGTTTCTTCGGATATCAGGTCTAAAGCGACCGCCGTTTTGAGCCATTTGTAGGTATTGCCGCAGTTTAGCTCACACCCGCTCTTTACCGCCAGTGCGGCGCTTTCCGCGGCATTCTGCGTCACATGGTGGTGCTGGTGGAAATCACAGATGGCGGCGCAGTCGGAGACCACATAGCCTTTAAACCCGAATTCGTCCCGCAGAATATCCTGAAGCAACCGCTTGCTTCCGCAGCAGGGTTCCCCGTTTACGCGGTTATATGCCCCCATAACGGCGGACGGATCTGCATGGGCAATGCAATATTGAAATGCCCAAAGATAGGTTTCATATAAATCTTTGTCCTTTACCTTTGCGTCAAAAGAATGACGCAGGGGTTCCGGACCGCTATGGACTGCGTAGTGTTTGATTGTTGCGTCTAATTTGCGGTATTTTCCGGTTCCCTGCAGTCCTTTTACAAAAGCAACCGCCATTTTACCGGTCAGCAGCGGATCTTCCCCGTACGTTTCGTGTCCGCGCCCCCATCTTGGATCCCGGAAAATATTGATGTTAGGCGACCAGTAC
>CALXJH010000026.1 GCA_944388555.1 uncultured Clostridia bacterium | reverse complement strand
ATAACAATCTCTAAGACACGTGCTTGTGCAGGTGCCTGCGCACGCAGCTGCTCCAAGAGTACCTCCGCATGCATATCCGCGGCAAGTGTCACGCCCTGGACCGTCTTGCTTCCCGCCCCTTTAAATCCTTTTCCGGGCGGCAGCAGCAATTTAAGCGCGTCATAAAAGGTACAAATACATTCCTCGCGCAGCCAGCATAACAATTCCGTTTCCCTGGGCGACAAAAGCGGACCGACCACCTGCTGAATTTGTTTCAGGGTAGCCTTTTGCTCGCTTTGCTCCAACGCCAAAACAATTCCGTCTACGAGCTTATTGCTGCGCCCAAACGGCACTTTAACCCAATCACCGGGTTTTGCCTCCGCAAGCGGAATATAATCAAAGCATTTATCTACCGCATGCGCCGGATTATTGATAATAACCTTCGCAACAGTCTTAAGTTTCATTGCCTATTCTTCCGCTTGGTTCGGATCATCAAAAATATCAACTTTTCCCTGATCAATTTCGTTGATAGCAATAGAAACCGCTTTATCACTGCTTGCTTCTGCCAATGGTTCCGCGCCGTCGGTCAGTTGTCTGGCGCGTTTTGCAACAGCTATAACCAAAGAATAACTGCTGTCTGTCTTTTTCACCAAATCACTTAAAGTAGGTTTTAACATCATAATGAATCCACTCCATTTCTGCCGCTTAAACGGCTGTATATTTCATTTTCATCATATTGTTTTATAACAATTCTGCTGTGCAGCGTGCAACTTTTGCATTTTCTGCTTCCATGATAGCGCGTATTTTTGAAACCGCGTTTTCAACCAGATCATTCTCTACATAATATTGATATTCACTGCCGTAGGAAAGCTCGCGGGTAACCTGCGCCATTCTGCTTTCAATCGCTTCGGGCGTTTCTGTGCCTCTGCCCTCAATACGCTTCTTTAATTCCTGCAATGACGGCGGTAAAATGAAAATGTAAACGCCTTCCGGGTGTTTTTGTTTGATTTTCATCGCACCCTGCACTTCTATTTCTAAAATCACATTTTTACCCTGGTTTAGCATATCTTCTACAAATGCACGCGGTGTACCGTAATAATTTCCACAGTACTCCGCCCATTCCATCAGCTGATCCTCTGCAATCATATTTTCAAAGGTTTCTTTATCATAAAAGAAATAATTTTTGCCGTGCTCCTCACCTTCGCGCGGCTGTCTGGTGGTTGCCGAAACAGACAATATTGTATCCGGGCTTTCGAGCTCTTTACATATTGTCCCTTTCCCGACACCGGACGGACCGGAAATAACCAGCAACAATCCTCTTTCATTTCTGATCATGCCTCTTTCCCCTCCTTATTCTCTAAGCGCGCAGAAATCGTTTCGGGCATAATAGCAGAAAGAATAATATATCCGTTTTCCATCACCAAAATGGCTCTGGTTCTTCTTCCGAAAGTTGCGTCTATCACGCGGCCTTTTTCTTTGTTATCCTGAATCATGCGTTTTATAGGTGCAGATTCCGGACTGATAATTCCAATCAGCTTTTCGGCAGACACCAAATTGCCATATCCTATATTGATTAGCTGCATGCTTTCACCACCCTACTCCACATTTTGAATTTGTTCTCGTATTTTTTCGATAATGGTTTTGACCTCAATTACAATTTCCGCAATGTTCAGTTCATTTGCTTTCGCTCCAATGGTATTGATTTCGCGATTCATCTCCTGAATAATAAAATCCAGCTTCTTACCGATCGCACCGCCTTCGCGCATCATTTCGCGTACTGCCTGCACATGACTTTTTAAACGTACGATTTCTTCATCCACACAGGTTTTATCGGTATAAATTGCCACTTCGGTCAAAATTCTGGTTTCATCAATTTCCACCATAGCAGAAACTGCTTCGCGCACACGGTTGTACAGTTTTTCGCGATATTCCTGCACCGTTATGGGTGAAATTTGCTCTATTTGCGCCACATAGTTTAAAATATCTTCTGTTTTGGAAAGAATATCTGCTTTGAGTCGTTCACCTTCTTGCGCACGCAAAATATTATACTGTTCAAACGCCTGTATAATAACCGGCTGTATTTCCTGCCAAAGTTCTTCATCATCCTGCTCTGCATGTTCGATCCGCAGCACGTCCGTATTCATAAATTTGCTTACGGAAACATCCTGTGCCCATCCGGTAATTTCAGCAAGCTCCGCAAATGCACGCACATATTCTGCCGCAAGGTCTTTATCAATCCGAATGGTTTTTCCGCTTTCTTCACCGGTTGTGATATTGACAATAATATCTATCTTACCGCGGGTGGTATAACTGCCTGCTATACTGCGGATTCTATCTTCCATAAAACTCAAATATTTAGGGATTCTATAGTTTAAATCCAGATATCTGTGATTGACTGATTTAATTTCAACATCTATTTCTTTAGAAGGCAAAACCACAGATGCCTTTCCATACCCCGTCATACTTCGAATCATAAATCCATATCCCTCCGTTTGACTGCAATAGTCTCTTATCATATTATTTTACCATAATAATTCGGAAAAAGCAAGCATCTCTGTGCTTTTTGTGACTCTTTTTGATCCATATAACAGGGATGGTTATAAAAAACAAGTGCAGCATCTGTTTTTATGATGCTGCACTTTGTGTATAAACGTATTTGTGATTTTTACCAAGCAGTTTCCGGTTTTTCTTCCTGCAATACAACATTAAAAGTCATATTCTGTCCATTACGAACAACCTGAATCTCCATCGTTTCGCCAACCGAATGGTTCTGTTTAACCGCGTTGATATCATCAATATCCTGTACGACCTGTCCGTCGCATTTTACGATAATGTCACCCGGCTTCAATCCTGCCTGTTCCGCGCCGCTTCCGCTGTAAACTTCCTGAATGTAGAAGCCCATGGGCATATCATAATATTGCGCCATCTTGCTGGTGATATTTTGTCCGCCGATGCCGATTGTGATTCTGCCGCGCACATATCCATATTCCCGCAAATCAGAAATTACTTGATTTACAGTATTGCTCGGAATTGCAAATCCAAGCCCTTCGACGCCGCTTGCTGCCATTTTGACAGAGTTGATTCCGATTACTTGACCATATGCATTGATCAATGCGCCGCCTGAATTACCCGAATTGATTGCAGCATCTGTCTGAAGAAGCGTCATGGTTCTGTTATCAACCGTAACATTTCTGTTTACCGCACTGATAATTCCCTGCGTTACAGTTCCCATCAATTCATTTCCTAACGGATTTCCGATTGCAACCGCTCTATCACCAACCATAACTTGTGATGAATCACCCAATGTCGCATAAGGCAGGTTGCTTTCTTCAATTTTAATCAGTGCAAGATCAGAATTTTCATCCGCGCCGACTACTGTTGCATCATATTCACCGCCTGTACTTAAAGTAACTTTCAGTTTGGTAGAACCTTCAATAACGTGATAATTGGTTACAATATATCCGTCTTGGCTGATAATAACCCCTGAACCGCTGCCCTGATTAACTTCTGTCTGGTAATAATAATAATTTCCGGTTGTATAGTTTTCAATGCCTACGACTGCCGGACCAACCAATGCGGCAATCTCTTGTGTGGTCAACTCCTGACCGGTCTGAATATTTGCGTTATTGACTGTTGTCTGCGTATACTGATTTTGCTGTGTCTGCGTTTGTGCTACATTTGCCGCCTTATCCTCTTCGCTCAGTTTTGGCATAGAAAAAGCTACCACCGTTCCAAGGAAAACCGCCAATGTTAAAGCAGAAGCTACAACAACCTTAAATCTGCTGATTTTTGTTTTCGCTTTTGCAGAATCTGCCTGGATATGTGTATTTAAAGGTTGCGTATTAAATGTAAATTCGTCATATTCCTGCGCAGCATCATCCGCTTTTGCATAAGCAGACGTTTCTTCTGTCAGGTTTTCTGCTTCGTATACCTGACTGTTCTCTTCTGCTTGCTGTTCATTTATAAAGTTGCCTTCTTCCGGTAAATGGTTATTTTCGAATTCTTTCATATGCTACACTCCTTTGCTTATTTGTTACACTTATTATAGCCAATAATTATGATAAAAGTGTGAAGAAAATGAAAATTGATTATGAAATCATTTTGTAGAAAATTTGTAGCCTACACCTCGAATGGTAACAATTGCCCAGCCTTTTTCATGTCCTTGTAATTTCTGCCGCAAGCGCTTGATATGCACATCCACCGTCCTAAGATCCGAATAACATTCAAATCCCCACACTCTGTCCATCAGCTGTTCTCTTGAAAAAACTATATTTGGATTCGACGCCATTAAATATAAGAGATTTAGCTCCTTGGGCGGAATCTTCACGAGCCTTCCATCTAACGCAAGTTCATAATTGGTTAAATTGATTCGGAGACCGGGATAAATAATCTCCTGACTCGATTTGCCCACCGACGCTCTGGTGCTATATCTGCGATAAATCGCCCGGATTCTTGCAATTACCTCATCTGGATCAAAGGGAACTGCAATATAGTCGTCAGCACCCACTTCGAGCGCCGTAATACGCTCAATTGGGCGGCTGTTCTCCGCCATTACCAAAATAGGAATCTTGCTATTTTCCCGTATACGTGTTAAAAAACCATTTAAGTCCGATCCGGCGTTTGCATTTACTATTACAAATACGGGTGTTTCTTCTTTAAAACGTTTTATCCCACGTTCAAAATCCGATTCCTGCAAAAACTGTATATTTCTGCTCTCTATTTTTGGACGAAGCAGCTCACAATTGCTCCATTTGTTATCTACCATAAGGATTTTATCTGCCGGCATAACTTATCGACTCCTTAGACGATTCCCTGTTTGACCATTGAATATTCTGTTTAACGTATACAAATTCGCTCTTTTATATTTTTTCTGACTTGTAAATTATTATAACATTATTTTTTCTCTTGCACAATACTTTTTTTTCGTGTATAATAGTAGAAGTAAATAAAATGTAGCTGTATAAGCTTCATTACTTTTGCAAAATCCGTCTGCACATTTTTTGCGCTGAATACGCTGCGCATTGATATACATGGAATTGCACTACAGACCAAACGATAAAACAAGGAGATTTTAAAAATGAAATTAGGAATTGTCGGTTTAACGAACGTAGGAAAGAGCACACTATTTAACGCCATAACGCAAGCAGGCGCACAATCTGCCAATTATCCGTTCTGCACCATTGAACCAAATGTCGGCATCGTTTCTGTACCAGACACAAGGTTAGAAGTGCTTGCAAAAATGTATAACACGGAAAAAGTAACCCCTGCAACCATTGAATTTGTAGACATAGCCGGACTTGTAAAGGGTGCGAGCCGCGGAGAAGGTTTAGGAAATAAATTCCTCTCGCATATTCGTGAAGTAGACGCAATTATTCATGTTGTACGCTGCTTTGAAGATACAAATATCATTCATGTTGAAGGTTCCGTTTCTCCATTGCGTGATATCGAAACCATAAACCTAGAATTGATTTTTGCAGACTTAGAAATGGTAGACAAGCGCTATGAACGTGTATCTAAAATTGCACGCAACGATAAAAAATATGCTGCAGAAGCACAGCTCCTGCAAAAAATCAAAGAAACATTAGATGATGGAAAACCGGCAAGAATACTTGAATATACAGACGAAGAAAAGGAAATGCTGAAAGAAATTGCACTGCTTACACTAAAACCTGTCATTTATGCCGCAAACGTTTCAGAAACAGATTTCACAAACGGAATTGAAAACAATAAATTCGTACAGGATGTAACAAAATTTGCACAAAGCGAAAATGCACAGGTGTTGCCGATTTCGGCTAAAATTGAAGAAGACATCTCCCAATTAGAAGCGGATGAAAAGCAAATTTTCCTGGAAGAAATGAACCTTACACAATCCGGTCTGGATCGTTTGATTCAAAAAAGCTACGCACTTTTAGGCTTAATCAGCTATTTAACTGCGGGACAGCCCGAAGTACGTGCCTGGACAATCACAAAAGGAACAAAAGCACCTCAGGCGGCAGGTAAAATCCATACTGATTTTGAGCGAGGCTTTATTCGTGCGGAGGTAATCGCATATGACGACTTGGTTGCTAACGGCTCAATGACCGCCGCAAAAGAAAAAGGATTGGTACGTTCAGAAGGCAAAGAATACGTAGTAAAAGACGGTGATATCATTTTGTTCCGTTTTAATGTTTAAAATATCGTTCGGTTAACATTGAACTAAATTAAATAAAATTCACCCCCTGTGCATACATTGTATGGGGGGCGATTTTTTTGAATAAAAAGTTGATTATGCATGAAACATTAGGATTTATTTTCACACTCTGTATCGGAATATTTTTGCATTATACGTATGATATATGCAATCAAAACGCATTCGTTGCTTTGTTTTCGCCGGTGAACGAAGGTGTATGGGAGCATTTAAAACTCATTTTCTTTCCGGCATTTTTCTTTTCTGTCATAGAATATTTCTACATAGGCAAGTGTTATTGCAGTTTTTTATTTATCAAATCTATTGCAACAACGCTTTCTATGGCATTTATTGTTGGATCCTTTTATATCTATTCGGGTATCATCGGCAAAAGTATTGTTTGGGTTGATATCTTGATTTTTATACTTGCTTGTTTTATTCTTTATATTTATTCATATTTTCAGCTAAAAAACAATCGATTTTGCTCTAAATATTATAATGCGTATGGTATATCCATCTTCACGATTTTAACACTACTATTTGTTCTCTTTACGATAAAACCGCCGCAGATACCATTATTTATGGCATAAGGCAGATAAACTACCTTTTAATTTATATAACAAAATCAACGTTTTATTTCCATGTTCCATTAGACATAAAAAAGGCTTTGCATTTAAGCAAAGCCTTTTAGTATGTCGATTAGAACAAACCTTCATCAACATAAATTAAGTTGAGTAAGAGCAGATCTGTATCATTCAAACCAGTTCTAATAATTACTTTCGGATACTTCCAGTAAGTTGTATTACCTTCTTCATCCACTACAGTTTGAACATAGCTTGGAAGATTTGAAAGATCTAAATCGTTTTCATCTAACTGTTCAGGAGTCGGAACTTCAGATGCGTCAATTTGTACAATAGAACCTTCATCAGGATCAAATTTATAGAAAGATTTAAACTCTGTTAAAATAAGTTCTTCTGTAGAAACAGCTGCTGTTGTATCTGTTTTTGGTACAGAGAAAATAATATTTTCTTCATCTAAATCAATTTCATAGCTGGTAATATAACCCAAAGCAACTCTCTGAATATTTTTACCATAAGTCGTCGCTGTCAATGGATCCGTGTACGTTTGAGAACCGCTTAGACCTGCGTTAGAAGGCTCAAGCGAATCTGCATTATACAGAATTCTGTATTTGTAAATTTTACCGTTCGGCATCTGATAATAGTTGATAATGTCGCCTGCTTTTAAGCCAGAAGGTGCTTTGTCAGCTACGCCTACCGGAGAATCATGTGCAACGGTAGTAGTCAAAGAAATGGTTGTTTGAGATCCAGCCTTTTTATGGTCGCCTGCAATACCTGTTACGCGGATTTCACGTTCACCATCAGCATTGTTTGCTTCAGATACTCTGGTAACAAGCATGTAAGAAGATCCACGGTCACGAACTGCGCTAGTGCCATTTACATCGATGTTTGCTACAATAACTGCCGGTTTGCCATCTTCACCTACATCATATAACATAAAGTCAGCGGAAGAAAAAGTCTGATATTCATTATTGAAGAATGGATCTGCTGTACCAAAAGCAACATCATCTTCCATAATCATAGAACCATCTTTTGGTACAAACAAGAATGTTGCACCTTTCCAGTAGTAATTCTTTTCACCAGAGGTAGACTGACCAGCGGTACCAAAGCTTCCGTCATTGCAAGCATGGAAGTTTGTGGTTGTAGAACCACCGATAATCAATTTTGTTGCACTAAATGTATTGAATTCTTCTTCTGTATATTTCTCTGGAAGTTTTGAACTCAAATCAATTGCTGTCTCCAAAGAAGTTACTTTACCGTCTGAATTCTTGGTGTATTTCAAAACTTGCGCTACACCAGCACCTGCCTGCATCAAACCATATTTTTCAAAAACAGAATCATTCAAGTCAGAAGAAGAATATGGAGCACCGCCATTATAAACGTTTTCCTGCCCGTTATTTATAAACGAAACTTTAGATGCAAATTCAAGTGTCTCAAGGCTGTTATCCATGTTGATAACGTTCATTTGGTATTCCGTATCATTCATAATGGTTTCTGAACCAATATTTGTCATGAATGCATAGGTATCTGCTCCAGATGCTGTCTTAGAGATATAAGCAATCTTGCCATAAATATCTAAATACAATGTTACAGTATCACCTACATTGCATTTCGTAACATCTAAAGTAGATGAATACTCATATACATCATCACCAATGATTACTTCATCGTCTGAGGTAATCTGATCTACAACACCAGAAGCTGTTGCAGAGGAAACTACAAACTTATGAATATTACCAGAGCTTGAATAAGCAACAACATCATTTTCTTTCATGTCGCTGTATTTAATTTCTTTGTTATCCTTTAGGATAGACAACTTCATATCTTCATCATCAAAGTCAAATTTACCTGTTTCAGGAATACGTGTTCCGTTTTTGTCCAGAATGTAGAAACCATTATTAGATTTTACAACTTTGCTGATTACCAATGTTTCTGTTTTATCAACAAATAATGTATCAATTGTTTCATCTTCATCTTTGTCAATAATGGTAATCTCACCATCAAAAGAAGGTTTAAGATTTCCATTCACCGTTGTCGGATTCAATTCAGCAAGATCAAAAGCCAGATCGCCAGCACCATTTACGAAAACAAATGCGCCGTCATCTAATGTATAGCGAGTTCTTCTGCTGCTTGTTTCCGGATTCTCATACACTTCAATATAATTTGCTGTTGCAGATACGATATCTTCTGCGTTGAAAGTAAGAATCTGCATTTTTTCATCATCTATTTCATAATAAACGATTGTGCTGTATTCAGTATCTACTTTTGCATCATATTTGGTGTATGCGATTACCGGATATCCGATATAATTTGCAATATCAGAATTTCCTATAAGGTAAATCGTGTTGCCAATTCTAACCTGTGTATCTTTTAATTCACCTTCGCCGGCGAGTGAAGCCATATAAGTTTCACTTACTGTATCTTCTACTTTTTCAATCTTTAATTTTTCGCTGAGCAGTGTTCTGCCTTCAACAGATGTGTAGATTTCATTTTCGCCAAATCCGGTTTTTTCCAGATAATCTACATCCAATGCGTTGTAAACCAGTTTTGCAACTGTTTCACGGGAAGCATCACCTGTTTTGTTAATAACATCTTCACTAACTTTCAAATCGTTTGCAACTACCAGATAGCCAGAAGGCCATCCGCCAGACTCATTTGCTTCCAGACCGTAACCTAAAACGCAAACCAGCATTTTAACTGCTTCATTATAAGTTACTTTATCATCTGGTCTGAATTTTCCGTCGCCGTCACCATTGATAACGCCTAAACCGGAAGCAATGTTAATATAACCGGAACCCCAGTGGCTTGCATCCACATCATCAAACATGGTTTGTCCTGCCTGCGCAGTTACAGATGCTTCCAAACCGGAAATACGAACGATAATTGCCGCCATTTCTGCTCTGGAAATCGTATCGTTCGGACGGAATGTACCATCCGGATCCCCTGCTAAAACAGCGATAGAACTCAATAATCCAATTTCTTGAATATATGGGCTTTCTGCAATATCGGTAAATGCAACATTTGTTCCATTTGGAAGGGTTGGTGTTGTTGTAGTACCACCTGTAGTGCCACCTGTAGTGCCGCCCGGAGTTGGTGCTGTTGTACCAGCAGGATGAATGGTCAGCTTAAATGTATGCTTTGGTGTACTATTCTGATTATCTGGCCATTCCTTAATTGTAACTTCAGCTGATTCTGGAATGATAAAAGTATAACTGCCATCACCTCTATCCTCTATGCTTTTTACTGTACTGTTAAAAGGAATAGATCCCCCGTCATACTCAAGGGTACCTGTAACGGAAGCACCTACAATCACATTCGGATCACTGGGGAGATTCGCGCCTTTGGAAACAAAGCGAAAATCAGAACTTCCATCAGAGCCATGGTGGCTATAAACCAACTCAAATGCTTCAAAATCCGCAGCGAATGCAGTCATTGGCACTACGCAGGATAAAAGCAATGCCACGGTGAGCAATAACGCCCATGTTTTTCTAAACATTTTTTTTGCCTCTCTTTCTTTATTATAATAATTAAATTTCATCATAACAACTCCCTTCGGTATGAAAAAATTTATTATCAACACCGCCAACGATATACACTATGTATATTATAGCATATTTCAAGATAAATTCAATAGTTTTTATGAAAAAATCAACAAACTACAAACTATCTTGTTATATGATTATACTATACTCTTTTTGAAAATTCCATGTGTTTATATTGGAAAATCTGTACTATTCCCGTAATTTTCTAATATAAATCCATAAACAGACATCTAAATTTACACAAACGAGTAAATACATAGAGAAACTGTCATATTTTCCCATTCAAAACAGGCGTAAATTGAAAAAGCACTCCTTACGGACTGCTTTTTACATTCCATTATTTATTTCGCATCCAGGTTGAAACGTTTTCTGAACTTATCTACCCGACCGCCTGCATCAACCAATTTTTGTTTTCCTGTGAAGAACGGATGGCATTTTGAGCAAATTTCTACGTTAATTTGCTGTTTGGTTGAACGGGTTTCAAATGTTTCACCGCAGGCACATTTTACAATGCAAGTATTATAGTTAGGATGGATACCTTCTTTCATGGTTTTCACCTCTTTCTTCACTTCTCAAATCTGTAACATTATGATTATAGCATATATTTTTTAAAAATGCAAGCTATTTTTTATATTTTATGTTTTTAATTTTGTCAAATATGACCAAAACCGGGCAGATATCAGTACATATTTGCCCGGTTTTAAAAGATAGACTAAAATTTGCTTCGCTTTGTGTAATGTGTATGCAAAAGTTCATGTGCTTTATGAGAACAGGGTTTTTCAAAATAGTCCGTATACAGTTTCTGTACAACTGGATTTTCATGGGATTTGCGGATGGCCGCACCTCTGTCTTCGGCATACAGTGCCTTTGCACGCTCCACGCGAATATCCTTCTTTGCTCTCTCCTGCGCAGACACGATTGGCTGACCGCCGCCGTTTACACATCCTCCTGGGCAAGCCATAACTTCTATAAAGTCATATTTTGCACCGGCTTTTACTTTTTCTAAAAGTGCTTTTGCATTTTTCGTTCCATGGCATACTGCAACCTTAACCGGTTTTCCGGCTATCGTCAGTTCTGCTTCTTTTACGCCTTCGATGCCTCGGATAGGCTCAATTTCTAAGTTTTCCAAAGGTTTGCCTTCCAGTAATTCATACACTGTACGAATTGCAGCTTCCATAACGCCGCCGGTTGTGCCAAAAATAACGCCTGCGCCGGTTGCTTCACCAAAAGGTTCGTCAAATTCTTCATCCGGCAAATTGTTAAAGTCAATACCTGCTTCGCGGATCATTCTTGCCAGTTCACGGGTTGTTAAAGAAGCGTCAATATCCTGTGCGCCGGAAGATGACATTTCGCTGCGCTGTGCTTCAAACTTCTTGGATGTACATGGCATGATAGCAACGGAATAAATATCTTCTTTTTTAATACTCTGCTTTTCAGCATAATAGGATTTTATTACAGCCCCGAAAATCTCCATCGGTGATTTTGCAGTAGACAGATTGTCGGTAAATTCAGGGAAGTTATGCTCGCAGAACTTAACCCAACCCGGGCTGCAGGAAGTAATCAACGGTAATTTTTCCTGTTTAGTAAAGCGCTCGATAAATTCTGTACCTTCTTCCATAATAGTAATATCTGCGGAAGTATCTGTATCAAACACCTTATCAAAACCAAGTCTTCTGAGTGCTGCAACCATTTTACCTGTAACAGGTGTGCCCATCGGCAAACCGAATTCTTCGCCTAAAGCGGCGCGTACTGCCGGCGCGGTTTGAACAACCACATGTTTTTCGGGATTATCAATTGCTTTTTGTACTTTCGGGATATCGTTCTTTTCATACAGAGCACCAACCGGGCAAGAAACAATACACTGACCGCAATAAATACAAGACGTTTCTATAACCGGCATATCAAATGCGCAGCCTACCGTTGTGGCAAAGCCTCTGTCTCTGAGTCCGATAACTGATACCGCCTGATTTGCACATGCAGCAACGCAGCGTCTGCAAAGTACACATTTGTTATTATCCCGGACATAAGACGGTGAAGATGTATCCAGTGCGTAAACCGGATCATTTGTCCCTTCATATTTAATTTCTGTGATTCCAAAAGAATCTGCCAGCTTTTGCAATTCACAATTTCTGTTTCGTACACAAGTCAGACATTTTCTTTCGTGATTAGACAAGATAAGTTCCAGATTTGCCTTACGTGCTTTACGTACCGCGGGAGAATTTGTAAAAACTTCCATACCTTCATTTACCGGGTACACACAAGCCGCCTGTAAAGAACGTGCACCTTTAATTTCCACAACACAAATACGGCAGGCGCCGATTTGGTTTATACCTTCCAGATAGCAAAGTGTGGGAATCTGAATGTTCGCCATTCTTGCTGCCTGTAATACTGTATAATTTTTCGGAACACTGATTTCGATTCCGTCAATTTTAATGTTTACATTTTCCATTCTGGTTCCCTCCTTTACTTGCTGATTGCGCCAAATTTACAATTGGATTCGCAAACACCGCATTTTATACATTTTGCTGTATCGATTGTATGTACTTCCTTAACCTTACCAGATATAGCGCCAACCGGACAGTTCCTTGCGCAAAGCGTACATCCTTTACATTTTTCGGGATCAATTTTATAAGTCAGGAGTGCTTTACATACACCTGCACGGCATTTTTTATCTACAACGTGTTCAATATACTCTTGGCGGAAATAACGAAGCGTACTTAAAACCGGATTCGGCGCCGTCTGACCTAAACCGCACAGCGCACTGCCTTTGATGGTATAGCAAAGCGTTTTCATCTCGTCGATATCCTCTAATGTACCCGTACCGTTGGTAATTTTCGTCAACAGTTCTAACAGTCTTTTGGTTCCTATACGGCAAGGCACACATTTTCCGCAGGATTCGTCCACCGTAAATTCCAGGAAAAACTTTGCAATATCTACCATACAGGTATCTTCGTCCATAACAATTAAACCACCGGAACCCATCATGGACCCAATTTTAATCAAAGAGTCATAATCAATCGGCGTATCGATCAGTTCAGCCGGAATACATCCGCCGGAAGGTCCGCCGGTTTGCGCGGCTTTGAATTTTTTGCCGTTTGGAATACCACCGCCGATTTCGTATACAACTTCCCGCAAGGTTGTACCCATCGGCACTTCAACCAATCCGGTATTATTGATTTTACCGCCCAGTGCAAATACTTTTGTTCCCTTACTGGTTTCGGTGCCTAATTTAGCAAACTCTTTTGCGCCGTTTAAGAAAATAACCGGAATATTCGCATATGTTTCTACGTTATTCAAAATGGTTGGTTTTTCCCACAAACCTTTAACTGCCGGGAAAGGCGGTCTTGGATGGGGTTCACCTCTATGCCCTTCAATGGAAGTCATCAGCGCGGTTTCTTCGCCGCATACAAACGCGCCGGCGCCTAAACGGATTTCCAAGTCAAAGTCAAAACCCGTATCAAAAATATTTTTACCCAATAAGCCATATTCTTTTGCCTGCTTGATGGCTACCTGCAAACGGTGAACTGCGATCGGATATTCTGCTCTTACATAAATATATCCTTGGTTTGCACCAATTGCATAAGCTGCAATGGCCATCGCTTCAATAACCGTATGCGGATCGCCTTCCAGAACGGAACGATCCATAAATGCGCCCGGATCTCCTTCGTCTGCGTTACACAGCACATATTTTTGTTCATTCACAGACTTTCTTGCAAAGTCCCATTTTACACCGGTCGGGAATCCGCCGCCGCCTCTTCCGCGCAGGCCGGAATCTTTTACTTCCTGAATAACCTGCTCCGGTGTCATTTCTGTCAGCACCTTACCTAAAGCCTTGTATCCGTCACAAGCAATATACTCGTCGATATTTTCCGGGTTGATAACACCGCAGTTACGCAGTGCAACACGATGCTGTTTTTTATAAAAGTCAACCTCATTCAAGGATTTGACATTATTTTCGTCCACAACCGTTTCTTTATACAACAAACGCTTTACAATTCTGCCTTTGAGTAAATGCTGTTCTACAATCTCTGCAACATCTTCTTTTTTTACCATGCTGTAAAAAGAACCCTCGGGGTAAACAATAACAATCGGTCCAAGCGCGCAAAGACCAAAGCAGCCGGTTTGAATTACCTTAACTTCTTTATCAATATCAAAATTTTTCAGCTGCACTTCAAATTCATCCATAATCTGCTTAGAACCGGATGAAGTACACCCTGTACCACCGCAGACAAGAACGTGTGATCTGACAAGTTCCATTTTATATCCTCCATTCAGTTGCAGACTCTCGCCTGCATAGTCATTCATTATTCAGCGTTTCCGATGGTATATTCTTCAACCACTTTACCGTTGACAATATGGTCTACAACCACTTTCGCTGCTTTTTCCGCTGTCATTTTTACATAGGTAACCTTTTCCTGCCCCGGCACGTAAACTTCCACAATCGGTTCCAAACGGCATACGCCGATACAGCCTGTCTGGGTTACAAATGCGTTGGTAATATTGCGTTTCTGCAGTTCTTCTACAAATGCCTGCATAACCGGTCTTGCGCCCGCTGCAATACCGCAGGTCGCCATCCCGACAACAATTCTTGTTTCTTCCGTGCCTTCTTTACGCAACCCCACTTTGTTAATCGTTCTATTTCTGATTGCTTCTAAATCTGCTAAACTTTTCATATTAAACACCTCCGTTAATTGATAAAATGCCTTCCTTTATATATTCCTGCATCCACAAAACCACTTCCGGATCGTTCAAAGGAACATCCCCCAATGCCGCACGCATCTGCTTTGTATCAAAGACAAATGTCTTATCATCCGCCTTATGTATATAAACAAAATCCACGGTCTGATTGCAGGAAACCAAAACAGACATGGTTTGTCCGATATCGCCGAGCGGAAGGCGGTCGATATGATTGAGGGTAAAGGTGGCTGTCACCTTTGTGCCTTTGCCTACTTCCGACTGAATGCTGAAAGTTCCCTCTGCCTGTTCTGCTGCCAGCTTCAGCAAAGGAATTCCCATTCCCACTTTTCGAGTTGTCCGTGTTGTTACAAATGGATCGCATACTTTTTTGACAAACGCTTCTGTCATGCCTTTCCCATCATCTTCAATACACAATGTCAGCCGATTTTGCGCTGTATCCTTGCAGACCTGTATGGTCACGCAGGTTGCATTTGCCGCAATGGAATTCTGCGCTATATCCAATATATTCAAAGACAATTCTTTCATATTGATCTACCCATCTTCAATAATGGTTTAATATTTTTCTAAAATACCATCTACGTCATCTACCGTAAGACGTCCGTAAACATCCTCATTGACAGTCAGAACAGGCGCGAGCCCGCAGGCACCAATACATCTGGTTGCCT
>CALXJH010000025.1 GCA_944388555.1 uncultured Clostridia bacterium | reverse complement strand
TCTGCCTCATCAAATATAACTGAATTTGGACCGTCGATTACATCTTGCGTCACTTCAAAGCCTCTGTAAGCAGGCAGACAATGCAGGAATAAAGCATCTTCTTTTGCATGCGCGAATAATGTCTTATCAATCTGATACGGCTTAAATATCTCAATTCTCTTAGCCTTTTCGTCTTCCTGGCCCATACTTACCCAAGTATCGGTGTAAACCGCGTCACTGTTTTGTATCGCTTCGACCGGATCATTTGTAATAAGAATTTTAGAGCCGGTTTTCTTGGCGATTTCTTTGGATTCTTCTACGATTTCTTCGGTGCATGTATATCCTTTAGGGGTTGCAACAGAAATATCCATTCCCGCCATTGCGCAGGCATGCAAAAGAGAGTGTGTGACATTATTTCCGTCTCCGATATAAGCCATCTTTAAACCTTCCAATTTTCCTTTGTGCTCATAAATAGTAAATAAGTCTGCCATAGCCTGGCAAGGATGCATATAATCAGTCAGACCGTTTATAATCGGAATGGTACCGTATTTGGCTAAATCTAAAACATCCTGATGTGCGTAGGTACGAATCATAATACCATCTACAAAGCGAGAGAGTACGTTGGCTGTGTCATAAATGGTTTCGCCTCTGCCTAACTGTATGTCTGCAGAGCTTAAAAAAAGGGGATAGCCGCCAAGCTCTACTGCGCCAACTTCAAAAGACACTCTTGTGCGTGTAGACGATTTGGTGAAAATCATACCCAAAGTTTTACCGCCCAGTGGTTTAAAAGGGATTTTTTTCTGCCTTTTTTGTTTTATTTCTTCTGTTAATTGAAGGAGCTTGTGAAATTCTTCAAATGTTGCGTCTGTAACGCTGACAAAATGTTTCATAATTTTTCTCCTTATTTATAATAGTGAAGAAAGACAGGCACATAACTTGTCTATATCTTCTTTTGTTACAATAAGCGGCGGCAGGAAACGAAGAATTTTGCCTGCAACAGTTCCGATTAAGAAGCCGTTATCCTGCAGTTTTTTGCAAATATCATCTGCAATGGGTTCGTTTAATTCTGCGCCAACCATCAATCCGATTCCCCGGATTTCTTTGATCAAAGGATTTCCTTTTGTGATTTCTTCTAATTTCGCACGGAAATATACCCCCATATCATGCGCGTTCTGCACAATATGATCACGGTCAAATACATCAAAAATAACGTTTCCGGCAGTTGTTGCAAGAAAGTTTCCGCCAAAAGTGCTGCCATGATCGCCCGGTACAAAATATTTAGCAAATTTTTCTTTTGCGCAAAGTGCGCCAATCGGTACGCCGCCGCCTAAGGCTTTTGCCATCGTGAAAATATCCGGTTCAATGTCAAAATGCTCATACGCCATTAGTTTTCCGGTTCTTCCCATGCCGGTCTGCACTTCATCGATAATTAAAATGATATCGTTTTCATCACAAAGTTTGCGCACTTGCTGCACATAGGTTTTGTCAATCGGATGTACGCCGCTTTCACCTTGCACAAGCTCCAGCATGATGGCTGCTGTTTCATGGTTAATGGTTCTTTTTAGTTCTTCAATATCATTGATTTCAACATGTGTAAATGCGGGTGTAAGCGGTTCGTATGCCTGCTGGTACTTCTTTTGCCCGGTCGAAGCAATTGTTGCAAGTGTTCTTCCGTGGAAAGAGTTACGAAGTGTTATGATTTCAATGCGCTCAGGGTGTCCGTTTTTGTAGTGATATATTTTGGCTAATTTAATGGCACCTTCATTTGCTTCAGCACCGCTGTTGCCAAAAAATACACGATCGGCACATGTATGTGCGCAAATTTTTTGGGCAAGCTTTGCCTGTGGTTCAATATAATAATAGTTGGATGTGTGAATTAAATTGGCAGCCTGCTCTTGTATAGCAGCAACCAGGTCGGGATGACAATGGCCTAATGCGTTGACCGCAATCCCGGATAAAAAGTCATAGTATGCTTTTCCGTCCTGATCATACAGCAGCATACCTTTTCCTTTTTTAAAAGCAAGGTCTTTCCTATTATATGTATGTATAACGTGTTGTTCGTCCAGTGCTTTAATTTCCTCAAAAGTCATGCTTATGCCTCCAAATGCAATATTATTTTTTAACATGCGGAAAGGTAGAGTATCGTATACATTTTCGCATATCTTGATTTAGACATTATAACATAAAATGAATAAAAATGCAATAAAATTTTAAAAAAAATAAAAATGTATGAAAATAAAAGAAAAAAAGAGAAAACAAGAGAAAATACGAATTTTTACTGAAAAATCCCCAGAAAACGGAAGTTGAAAAACTTATTTTCAGTGCTATAATAAAGTTAAAGAAAGTAAAAGAAAGTCAAAGTCAAAAAGGATGGTGATGTGAAACATGAAGATCAGTGATATAATAGAAAATGTTTTAAAGGAGCTGATTGATCAAACAAATGGTGAAGCGAAGTTTCAAAGGAATGAGCTTGCAAGCCGCTTAAACTGTGTTCCATCCCAGATTAATTACGTAATCAATTCCAGATTTACAAATGATCATGGTTATATAGTGGAAAGCCACAGAGGCGGCGGCGGCAGCATTACAATTCGTCGTGTGCGAACGGATAAAGCAAGCTATATTATGCATATAGTAGCAAGTATGGGCAATACCATCAGTCAGCAAAGCGCATTTGCATTTATCCGTAATTTCTTAGATTATGGAGCAATCTCAGAACGAGAAGCTAAAATTATGCACGCGGCAGTTTCCAGCAGTGTGCTGCGGCAGCTGCAGCAGCCTGCACAGGATGCATTAAGAGCATCCATTATTAAAAACATGCTGGTTAGTTTAGTTTAAATGAATGTAAGGAGGTATGAGGTATGATTTGTCAAGTTTGTGGAAAAAATTTAGCTAATGTGCATTATAAGACAGTTGTCAATGGAAAAATCAGTGAAATTTATCTGTGTTCGCAATGCGCAGCACGCGGATATGGACTGCATAATGCAGAAGAACTGTATAAAAATACAGAAGGAGTTGGTTTTATGCCATTTTTTGAAAGCAAATTTACAGATAAAGCAGAAAATGTCATCAAGAAAGCAAATGAAATGGCCCGGGAATGGGGACATGGATATGTTGGAACCGAACACATTCTGTATGGACTTTCTACAGAAGGGAACTCGGTTGCTTACAATGTGTTGAAAGATAACGGAATAGAAAGCGAGAAAATTTTAGAGGCAATTAAGAGAATTAAAGGAATCGATACGCCGGTAAACAGTGTACGGGGTTTAACACCGCGGGTAAAAAGAATCGTTGAGCTGAGTTTTTTGGAGGCGAAACGCTTAGGGCACAGTTATATAGGAACAGAACACATATTGATGGCGATTTTGCGTGACGGTGAAAGCGTTGCTGCCAGAATTATAGCAGAACTTTCAGGAAATGCCGAAAAGATATATTATGATTTAATTAAATCTTTTGGTAATGAAAGCCAGGCAGAAGAAATGGCAGAAAATCTTTCGAACAAGCAAAACAAAAACACAGCAACGCCTACGCTGGATGAATTCGGCAGAGATTTGACAAAACTTGCTTCTGAAGGAAAATTTGATCCGGTTATTGGCAGAGATAAGGAAATTCAGAGGGTAATACAAATCTTATCCAGAAGAACGAAAAATAATCCATGCCTAATTGGTGAGCCTGGTGTCGGCAAAACGGCGATTGCGGAAGGTTTAGCCCAAAAAATATGCGCGGGGCAAGTGCCGGAAATTTTAAAAGATAAACGTGTCATTACATTAGATCTTTCCTCTATGGTTGCAGGTGCAAAATACCGTGGTGAGTTTGAGGAAAGAATGAAAAAAGCCGTGGATGAAATCAAAGCGGCGGGCAATATCATCTTATTCATTGATGAAATTCATACCATTGTAGGTGCTGGCGCAGCAGAAGGCGCAATCGATGCTTCCAACATCTTAAAGCCGTCTTTGGCACGAGGCGAAATGCAGTTAATCGGTGCAACTACGATCAACGAATATAGAAAATATATTGAAAAAGACGCAGCGCTTGAGAGAAGATTCCAGCCTATTACAGTTGGTGAGCCGACAGTTGATGAAACCATTATGATTTTGATGGGACTGCGGGATAAATATGAGGCACACCATAAGGTAGAGATTACAGATGGCGCATTGATTGCAGCAGCAAAACTGTCTGCACGGTATATTACAGATCGTTTCTTGCCGGACAAAGCGATTGACTTGGTGGATGAAGCGGCTTCAAGAGTCAAATTACAGTCTTTTACGGCACCGAAAGAATTGAACAGTTTACGCACAGAATACGATAAAGTAAAAGCAGAAAAAGAAAGTGCTATTGCTGCGCAGGATTTTGAAAAAGCGGCCACTTTAAGAGATCGTGAAAATGAGTTGTCAAAACAAATCGAAGAGAGCCGGGAAAGCTGGAAAAAAGAAACACAGGTGAAAAAGACAGCTGTAACTGAAGCGGAAATCGCCGATATTATATCTGATTGGACGGGTATTCCGGTTAATCGTTTGCAGGAAGAAGAAAGTCAGCGGCTATTGCATTTAGAGGATACACTTCATAAACGTGTTATTGGCCAGGATGAGGCAGTTTCTGCATTAGCCAAAGCGGTTAAAAGAGGAAGAGTTGGATTGAAAGATCCGAAACGTCCGATTGGTTCGTTTATCTTCTGTGGTCCTACAGGCGTAGGTAAGACAGAATTATGCAAAGCGTTAGCGGAGGCTGTGTTTGGCGACGAAAACGCTATGGTTCGGATTGATATGTAAACATGCAGTATCACGTCTGGTTGGTTCACCTCCGGGATATGTAGGTTATGAAGAAGGCGGCCAGTTAACCGAGAAGGTAAGAAGAAAACCGTATTGCGTTGTATTGTTCGATGAAATCGAAAAAGCGCATCCGGATGTCTTTAATATGCTTCTGCAAATATTGGAGGATGGTATTTTAACAGATTCTCAGGGCAGAAGAGTAGATTTTAAAAATACAATTATTATTATGACATCGAATGTCGGTGCAACACATATTGTTTCAAATAAACAGGCACTTGGATTTGAAAATGGTCTTAAGGTGGATTCCGAAAAGGATTATGAACAAATTAAAGAAAGTGTTATGGCTGATTTGAAACATACGTTTAAACCGGAATTTTTAAATCGTGTGGATGATATTATCGTATTTA